>CAJBHN010000812.1 GCA_903952805.1 uncultured Myxococcales bacterium
CGGTCCTGGGGGAAATTGTAGGTGCGGATCTTGTCGCTGCGGTCGCCGCTTTTGACCTGCGACTTGCGGTCCGCCGCCTGCACCGCCTGCTGCTCCTGCAGCTTCATGTCGAACAGCCTGCTCGCCAACAGCTTGAGCGCGATTTGGCGGTTCTTTTGCTGGCTGCGCTCCTGCATGCACACCAGCACGATGCCCGACGGCTTGTGGGTGAGGCGCACGGCGCTCTCGGTCTTGTTGACGTGCTGACCGCCGGCGCCACCGGCGCGCATGGTCTGCCACTCGCAGTCGTCGGGACGGATGTCGACGTCGACGGGCTCGACTTCGGGCAGGATGGCCACCGTGCAGGCGCTGGTGTGGATGCGGCCCTGGGTCTCTGTTTCGGGGACGCGCTGGACGCGGTGGACGCCGGCCTCGAAGCGCAGCTTCGAATACACTTGGTCGCCCGAGATGCCGGCCACGACCTCCTTGAAGCCGCCCCGCGGTCCCTCGGACGCCGACAACAGCTCGACCTTCCAGCCCATGTTCTGCGCGTAACGGCTGTACATGGTGAACAGGTCGCCGGCGAACAGCGCCGCCTCATCGCCACCGGTGCCGGCGCGGACCTCAAGGATGACGTCCTTGTCGTCGAGGGGGTCTCTGGGCAACAGCAGCACCCGCAGGCGCTCCTCAAGCTCACGGGCCATCGGCTCGAGGCGCTTGACCTCCTCCTGGGCCATGACCCGCAGCTCGTCGTCGTTGTCGACGAGGAGAACGCGGTTGTCCTTCAGCTCAGATTGAACATTGGTCAGCTCGCGCCACAGGGCCACCATCGGCTCCAACCGGGCCCTCTCCTTGGAGAGTTCCGAGATGGCCTTTGGGCTTTGACCCGGCGCCATCAAGCGCTCGGTGAGCTCGGCGAAGTGGCGCTCGGCGTCGGCGAGAGAGGCGAGCATGTTGACGTGCTTTCGCTCTCGGTCAGCGACGTCGGTGCCTTGATGGGGCGGCCTTCATGGACCCCGTCGACGGCGTCGACGGGGTCAAGACCGGTTCATTTGCCGAAGTAGATGTCGACGCCCGAGTGGCTGGTGTAGGGCACAAGCGTCGTGTGACCACCGCTGTAAAACAGCTGGTTGACGAAGCCATTGCCGAGATCGCCCCCGAGCAGGGTCATGGCGGCGCGCTCACGCGCCAAAGGCAGGGGACCCTGGGTCGGGCTCCACGACGCGCCACCGCCGGGAGGAAAGCGCAAGGCCTCCGAGGTGGGACCGCCGGCGGCGACGCTGCCGCCCATGACGACGACGGTGCCGTCGATGAGGCGGGCGGCGGCATGGCCGAAGCGGGCGCCCACCATGGCGGCACCGGGTGCGCACGTGACGCCATCGGTCTTGCTGCAGATGGTGACGGCGTTGCTGCCTGCAACCGCGTCGCTGAGGATGCCATTGGTCGCGGTGGCCTGGCCGCCGGTGATGACAAACTGGCTGTCGTTGAAGGCGATCATCTGGTGGCGGACGACGGCGGCAGGCAGGGCGTCGGCCTGGGCAAAGACGTTGTTCAGGTTGCCCTCGGAGACCTGCAACAGCTCGACGGAGCGCAGCGCCCCGCTGCCATTGAGGCCGCCGGACACGACGATGATGCCGGTGTCGCCGCTGGGAAAGCCGACGGCCTGGTGCATGGCGCGGGGAATGACGAGGTTGCCGCGCGCCGGCACCGACTGGGCCAGGTTTTCGATGTTCAGGATCTCGACGCCGGGCAGAAGATTGGTCGAGCCAGCGGCGGCGCTGGTGGGCGTGCAGCCTTCGCTCGCGCTGCCCGTACAGCCGCCGATGATGGCGATGAGGCCGACGTCGGCCAGCAGGGTCGCCGTGTGGTGCGTGCGGGGCGTGCGCAGGCTGATGTCGCCGACGTAGGGCTGGTCGGCGCGGACGTCGACGATAAGACCATTGATGATGGGCGCCACCTGGCCGTTGATCAACGAGAAGCCGCCCAAAATGACGACGCGACCGTCGGGCAGCACGGTGGCTGTGTGGTAGGCGCGGGCCTGGATTGGCGTCGGCAGCGCGGTGAAGGTGCCGGTGGCGACGTCGAAGACCTCGGCGCTCTTCAGGATGCTCTCGGTCCCGTTGGCCCACACGGCGCCGCCGAAGATCAAGACCTTGTTGGCGCCAGGGACGAAGGAGGCGGTGTGGGCATGGCGGCCCGGGGTCGGGTCGCCATTGTTCATCTCGGTGCAGTCGCCGGCGTCATCGCGGGGGCCACCGAAGCTGTCGATGGTGCCAACCAGCACGGTGGCCTTCACGTCGAGTGAGCCTTCGTCGATGGTGAGGGGCATGGTGCGACCGACCGAGCGGGGCAGCACCGAGGGTTGCTCGGGTGATTCGGTCAGCGTGATGTCGTCGGTGTAGCCCTCGACCGAGACGATGACTTTGTCACCCAGGCCGATGGCGACACCAGCGGGCTGGTCGACGGTGAAGGCGATCACGCTGTCGGGAGCGGCCCCCGACGTGACCATGCGAAACGACTGCACGCCGTTCAAAGCCCGCGTCTCTTGACCACAAGGCTCGACGATGGCGAGCTCGACGCCGACCAGCTTGGAGCAGCCACCCGCGGCCACAGCGGCGGCAGCAACGGTGGCGACGAGGGCAGAGTGGACAGCACGCATGCGACGGCTCGCGACAGGGGTGACAGTGGCTGTGGGAGTGGAGTTCATTGGGCGCCTGCCGTTGGCAACGTCACCGAGACCTGGGCGCCGGTGGCGGGCCGCGGGTCGGGGATGACTTTGAAAGCGACAAGCGCCACGCCCGTGCCAGCGGCGACGGCGACGACGCCGACGACGCCAGCGGTGATGGCCGTCGGCAGAAACCAGGGCTGCTCGGTGATGGGCGCGTCTTCGGCGACGTCGTCGATGGATGTTTTGCGCTTGTCAGACAGGCGGTCGCCCTTGTCTTCCAACGAGCGACGTTTGCCGCTCTTGGATTCGACGACGTTGCGCTCGCCGCCCTCTTCGTCGTCGTCGCCGCGCACTTCGCGCGTGGGAAGATTGCCGCTGGGCTTGACCTCGAAGCGCACCGTGGGCTCGCTCATGGTCACACCAACGCCGGCGTTGGCGCCTTCAATGAGGGCTTCGGTCTCGTCGGCTTCGGCGAGTTCGGGCGCGGCAGCCGACGCCAACTCCTCGGCACGAATCCGGGCTTTCAGGACCTCGATGCCGATGTCGAGGAGGTCACCCTGCAGCTTCATGCCGGGAAGAATGGCCGTGAGCTTGCTCTTGGCGTCGACGTAGACCAGCTGGACGTTGACTCGGTTGGCGGACTTGGACAGCACGCCGACAATGGCGCCAGCGACGCCCTGGGCAGCAGCCGCTGTCCCGATGGTGACGGCCGACGCTGCCGAGAAGCGGTTCTGCGAGAGGTCGTCAGCAGGGCCCTTGCGGGTTGGGTCGAAGAAGCCGGGGCTCACAGCGACTTCGTCGCCCGGCTCGACGGTGACGAGAGCCCCCCACGGAGGCAGTCCTTCGCGCAGCACGCGCACGACGTGTTGGCCCGGGTAGAAGCCCTTGGCCCGGGTGGGGGCCTGGGCGATGGGGCGGCCGTCGACCTCGACTCGGGCGCCAGCGGCGGTTGCGTCGACGACGATGGTGCTCTTTTTGCCCGCCAGCAGTCGGTCCCGAACCTTCCGGTGCTGGGTGACAAAAAGGCCGGGGAATCGCTTTTGGTCGAGGTCATACTCGGGGTTGAGGCCGACGACGAAGGCCAGGCAGCGGTTGGTTTCGTCTTCCTGGGCCTGGCGGGCGGCGACTTCGCCCAGCCCGAGCCAAGCCTCGATCGCCAACGTGGGGGTATCGAGGGCGGGAGCGGCCTTGTCGAGCAGTGCCAGGGTCTTTTCGAAGCTGACTTTGGCCTTGCCGAATTGAAGCTTGGCCAGCAGTTGCTGGGATCGGGCCAGCAGCTGTTGGGCATCCTTCTTGGCCGTCTCGGCGACGGCGGGGTCAATGGCGGCCGCGCCACTGGCACTTTGCAGGGCCAAGGCGACGAATTCGACTGAGGTCGACTCGTTCATGGCCTTGGTCAGTTCGGTGCTGAGTTGGTCACCAAGGCTCTTGCCCACATCGCCGAGGGGGACGATTGGCAGGATGCCGACCTTGGTGGCCCGTTCTTTCACGGGAATGACCGTCGCGGGTTTGTCGCCAGTGCGGACGGGGGCCAGGATGTCGTCGTCTTCCTCGTCTTCCTCGTCCTCCGCGTCAGCTGCTGCCGCGGGAACAGGGGCACGTTGGGCCATGGCCGGCAGTGCACAAGCGAGCAGGGCAATCAAGGAGACCAGACGCAGCATCACCACCTCCACCTGCCGTGTAGACGGACAGGTTGCGAAAACGGTCCCTCGCGGGCCGATCTCCGCAGCTGACATCGAACCGCTGTCCGACTGCAGACTGTCTGCCAGAGGCCCGACGGCGACACAACCCGGCAGTCAGGCCCGCAGGGTGTCAACCCCGTGGGCTTCGCCCCAGCGACCAAGTCCGTCAAATCCATCGACAGCGGCGACCACCATGACGTCGCTGGCGCATCCGACGACCCTACCATCGCCGCCGTGGCTTCAGCGCTGCTCGGCCACGACGCCCACCAACGCCGTGAACCACAAGACATGGCGCGCAATGTTTTGCCTGGACGTGAGTTCCTTCTCGCTTTCGGGAGCGAAGTAGCCGGTGCCAAGGTTGGCAACGGGAATGCCGACGTCCAAGAAGGGGTCGACGCCGGTGCCGCCGCGAATCGGGCGGCGTTGGGCGACCACGCCAACGCGGCGGGCGGCTTCTTCGGCGTAGCGGGGCACCTGGGGGAAGCGGGCCAACACCGGTCCCATATTCACATATTGATCAACGACGTCAGCGACCAGATTGTGGGCGTTGGCGCAGCGGCTGACATGGTCCTTGCGTGCTGTCAGCTGGTCGGGCTTGAAGTCCCGCAGGCGCACATCGACGACGAGATCGTCGCCGTCCATGATGATGCGGTGGGGGTTGGTGTAGCCGTCGAAGTGGTCACTGTCTTCGCTGAGGCGTGGCATGGGACCGGGGCTGGTGGCGAGATCGTGGACCAGGGCCAGGGCCCGGGCGGCGGC
>CAJBHN010000813.1 GCA_903952805.1 uncultured Myxococcales bacterium
AACGAGCAGTGCTGCATCAACGGCTTCGATCATCCGGTGTGCACCGGCGCGCCCGACCCGACCGACCCACCGCCCGCACCGCTTCCAAGCAACGGCGAGGAATGCATTCTCGGCGACTGGTCGGCGACTTCATGTATCTGGCGAGGCCGAGAAAGGCTTGGACCTTCAGCCGAAGACAGCGACCGCTTCTTTAATGGAGCTACCATTTCTTTTAGTGCAAGCATTTTCACCGAAAATGTCGACAGCGTCAGCATCAATGGTGACTTCTCATTTACCGTCCCCTATGAGATTATTGAGAGTCCCGATGGCGCTGGCTTCGCAGCCGAATTGGACTACGGCGGTGAGGGAGGTGGAACACGGACGTTCTTGGTTTTGGGTTGCTCGACCACTGAACTTCAGATTTTCGACGACCAAGGTGGAACATCGCCAGTTCAATACAACTGGACATTCGCGCGACAGTGAATCAAATGCCCGTCATTTGGCGCATGACGGTGATGAGTTGGAGCGCCATCGGCCGCGTGGCGAGAACACAGGCCTGACGAGAACGCCGAACAATTTGAGCAAACCGCCAGTTGTCCGAGCAGATGTTTCTTCGGGTCGCGGTTGAGCTGCCTCGCTGTCTGCAGTGGTGCGTGCAATGGGCCTACCCTTCGTACGAAATCACGACGTGAGAGATAATGCCCGCTCGCGGCTCTTGCGAACGGTGCCCCAGGACAAGGACGCACGATGTCGCAGCGCAATCGCTGGTTCTCTGGAGTGGTCGGCACGGCTCTCCTCGCCGTGTACTCCGCATGCTTCTTCGGCGGTGGCGGCGGCGGCGGTGGTGACCTCGTCATCCGCCGCGGCCCCGACGTGCCGGGCGCGCCGCAGTACGTCATCGACGGCGACGGCGCCGACGTGCAGGTGTGGACGACCGGCGCCTCGCTGCAGCAGCTGCTCGTCGACGACGGACAGACGCGGGCGCGCGTGCTCTTCGACGAGGTCGACGGCGGGCCGCGCCTCGTCGTCGACGAGCTCGACGGCGGCTACGTCGTGTTGACCGTCATCGACGACACCCGCGTCGACGCCTACAGCTTTGACGCCGACAACCAGTTCATCGTCGGCGCGTCGCTGCGCCAGGTCGGCGCGCGCTACGAGCGATCGGTGGTGCGTGGCACGGCCGCCTTCGACGGCCAGATCCGCGGCGGGCTGTCGGCCACCGAAGCCCACGGCGGACAGGGCAGCTTCGCCGTCGTCGCCGACGGCGACGCCATCTACGAAGACAGCGTCGACGTGACCGCCGAGGTCGAAGCGATCGCGTGGGCTCTCGATCCCGCCGGCGGAACGCAGGCCGCGTTCTCGCTCTCGCGGGCGCTCAAGGTGGGCGGCCTGTTGATTTTCGGCACCGCGATCGCTGCACCGCTGGCCCCGGCGTATGCGGCCTCCGGTGTCGCGACGATCGCCGCGGGCTTCTTCACCGAGCAGGTCGCCGACTACATCGAGCGCGGCTTCGAGACCGATGTGCCGCTCGCTGCCGAGATGCGCGATCTCGCGGTCGAATACCTGCGCGGCTCCGAAAAGGATCCGCCCGGGATCGTCGACCGCATCGTCAACCGCATCAAGGACTTCGCGCAGGACCTGGTGCCGGAAGACGGCCCCGCCGACGTCGACGGAGCGGCCGACGTATTTTCGCCCATCACGTTCGACGACGCGCCGGCCGACCCTGCCGATGTCGACGCGTTCCTTCCTCCCGAAGAAGAGCCCGCTCCCGAGCCGGTGCCCACCGTCGACGTCCCCGTCTCCGGGCAGGTCGTCTGGCAGGACAGCAGCACCGACGCGGTGACCGGCACCGTCGACGCCGACGGCAACGTCAGCCTGCAGGACGACGACGGCAGCCTGGTCGTCGAGGGCACCATCGACGAGACCGACACGCTCGACGGCACCTTCACCGAGGGTGACGAAAGCGGCACCGTCACCGGCAACGTCGCCGAGGTCGACGAGTGTCAGGTCGCCACGTCGTCAGGAGGCCAGGGAGCCTTCACGACGGCCCACTTCGTCGGCGGCCCGGGCAGCGTGTCGTTCAGCTACGACGCCTTCGCGATCCCCGACGCCTTCTCGGTGACGATCGCCGGCGGCGACTCGTTCTCGACGGGTGGGCTGGTCTCGGGCGCCGGCTCGGCGACGTTGACGGCCGGGCCGCGCGCGTTCGCCTTCGTCAGCGTGTCCGCCCCGCAAGACAGCACCCAGTGGACGTACACGATTGGCTGCGCGAGCGGCGACGGCACGTGACCGCGCGGGCGTGGCGAACGCCACGCCGCTGCGCCTTGTTATCCTGAGACGGCGCTGCCCTTCGTGCCGCAGCACCTCGTCAACTCGCGAGGACCTCCGGCTGACGCGCCGCCTTCAGCGCCGCCAGGGCCGCCAGATACTCGGGCGACACCACCGCGATGAAGCGCTGGCGCTCCCACTCCCGTTCCATGACGAGGGCCCGCGGGCTGCCCGTCAACGTCACGTGACGCGCCAGCAATTCGCGCACCAGCACCATCTCTGACGCCTCCAGCGGTCGCTGCACCAACGACGGATGAATGCGGCGCTGCACGGTGCCGTCGTCGAGCAGGAAGGCCATGCCCCCCGACATGCCGGCGCCGAAATTGCGGCCGATGGGCCCAAGCACCACGACGACGCCGCCCGTCATGTACTCGCAGCCATGGTCGCCGATGCCCTCGACGACGGCGGTGGCCCCACTGTTGCGCACCGCGAAACGCTCCCCGGCCCGACCGGCCACAAAGAGCTCGCCGGCAGTGGCGCCGTAGAGGGCCACGTTGCCGATCAAGACGTCGTCGTCGCTGCCGGAGCGGGGCGGACGGGCCACGACGACCTCGCCACCACACAGGCCCTTGGCGACGCCGTCATTGGCTTCGCCCGTCAGTCGCAGCGACAGGGCCGGCGCCAGGAAGGCGCCAAAGCTCTGCCCCGCCGAGCCCGTCAGCCGCACGATGGCCCGGGCATCAGCGCGGGCCAGACCTCGACGAGACAGCTCCCCCGACACCAAGGTGCCGATGGCGCGGTCGACGTTTTCGACGTGGCCAGAGACGTCGACGCTGCGGCCGGCGACGAGCTCGTCCACCAGGCCCATGAAGGCATGGTCCTTGTGGCTGGCGAGGTCCACGCGCGGCGGCGTGATGGGTCCCGGCGTGGCCGCAGGCTCCGACGACGACGACGACGACGACGACGACGACAACGACAACAGCGGAGCCACGTCGATGCTGGCGGGCTTGCCCACCAGGTCGGTGCGACCAGCGAGCAGGTCGGTGCGTCCCACCAACTCGTCAAAGCGGCGCATGCCGAGGCTGGCCATCACCCGCCGCACGTCGTTGGCCACCCACATGAAGTAGCGGGTGATGTGCTCGGGCTTGCCGACGTAGCGGGCGCGCAGCGTGGGATCCTGGGTGGCGACGCCGACACCGCAGGTGTTGAGGTGGCATTTGCGCATCATCACGCAGCCGCCGGCCACCAACGCCGCCGTGGCCAGCCCCATTTCGTCGGCGCCCAGCAAGGCGGCGATGACGACGTCTGTGCCGGTGCGCAGGCCGCCGTCGACTTGCAGGCGCACGCGGTCGCGCAGACCCAGGGCCGACAGCACCTGCCGGGCCTCGGCGAGACCCATCTCCCACGGGACCCCGGCGTGCTTCAACGACGACAGCGGCGACGCGCCGGTGCCCCCTTCAAATCCCGAGATGGTGATGGCGCCGGCGCCGGCTTTGACGACGCCAGCGGCGACGACACCAATGCCCGCCTGGGCCACCAGCTTCACCGAGATGGTGGCCTTGGGATTGGTCGACTGCAGGTCCCAGATGAGCTGCTTGAGGTCTTCAATCGAGTAGATGTCGTGGTGCGGCGGCGGCGAAATCAACGTCACGCCAGGCGTGCTGTGGCGCACGGCGGCGATGCGCTCGTCGACCTTGTGGCCGGGGAGCTGGCCTCCCTCGCCGGGCTTGGCCCCCTGGGCCATCTTGATCTGCAGCTCGCGAGCGCCGGTCAGAAACGACAGCGTCACGCCAAAGCGCCCCGACGCCACCTGCCGGATGAACGAGCGGCGGTCATCGCCGTTGTCGTCGACGACGTCGCGGTGGGCTTCTTCGCCGCCCTCGCCGGAATTCGAATGACATCCCAGCCGGTTCATTGCGATGGCGAGGGTCTCGTGGGCCTCGGGCGACAACGCCCCCAGACTCATGGCGCCGCTGCCGAAGCGACGCACGATGCTGTCGGCGGCTTCGACCTCGTCGAGGGGCACCGCCTCGCGGTCGGTGGGCAGCGTCAACAGGTCGCGCAGCGTCGACGGTGCGGCGTGGCCGCCGGCCTCTTCGCCGTCAGACAAGCGACGAAACGCCTCCCACAACGCGTCGGTGTCGGCGCTGTGTTCGTCGTCGGTACGGGCGGCCTTTTGCAGCGCCTTGACGGTGAAGGGATTCCAGCGATGGCGCTCGCCGTCGGGCTTGAAGGTGTACAGGCCACCCCGGGGCAGAGCGGAGCGACCAGACCGCTCGGCGACGCGGTCGGCGCCGCTGTCAGAGACGGCCCGCGGAAAGGCGCGATGGTGGCGGGTGCGCACGTCGTGGTGCAGCCCCTGCAATCGCAAGCCTCCCAGTCGACACGGCGTGCCGGTGAAGCATTCAGCCACCAGGTCCAGGTCGATGCCGACGGCCTCGAACATCTGGGCGCCGCGGTAGCTCTGCAGCGTCGAGATGCCGAGCTTGGACATGACCTTCAAGATGCCGTCGTCGATGGCGTCGAGGAAGCGGTCGACGGCGACCTTCTCGTCGCCGGCGATGGTGCCTTTGGCCACGAGGGCCTTGACGGTGTCGACGGCCAACCACGGGTTCACCGCGGCGGCACCATAGCCAATCAAGCAGGCCACATGGTGGACTTCGCGGACGTCGGCGGCCTCGATGACGAGCCCCACGTGGGTCCGGATGCCCTCGGTGACGAGCCGCTGTTGCACCGCCGACAGCGCCAACAACGACGGAATCGCCGCCTGGTGGGCGTCGATGCCACGGTCGGACAAGATGATGACGGTGTCGCCGTCGTCGACCGCGTCCACGGCGGCCTGGCACAAGCGTTTGACGGCGTCGCGCAGGGACCGACCGTCGACGTCGGCGTCAACGGCGTACAGCATCGACAATGTGCGGGCGGCGAACAAACCGTCGTCGCGCACGGCCTTCAAGCGCTCCAGCTCCGCCGACGTCAGCACCGGACCCGGCAAGTTCAGGTGATGGCATTGCTCGGGGGTCTCTTCGAGGGTGTTGCCGTCGGGGCCAATGGTCGACGCGATCGTCATCACCAGCCGTTCCCGCAGCGGATCGATGGGGGGATTGGTGACCTGGGCGAAGCGTTGGTGGAAATAATCAAACAGGGGCGGCGCCCGATCGCTCAAGATGGCGATGGGGGCGTCGTTGCCCATGCTGCCGATGGGCTCCTTGCCGGTCGCAGCCATGGGCCCGATGATCAGATCGACGTCGTCATCGACCCAGCCGTTGGCCAGTTGCAGGGCCTGCAGGGTGGCGTCGTCGGGGCGGGGCGGGGCGGGGCGCTGGGGCAGGTCATCAAAGCTGATGCTGTTTTTGTCGAGCCACCGTCGATAGGGAAAGCGTTGGCTGATCTCCCGTTTGACGTCGTCGTCTTCGAGGATGCGCCCCTCTTCGGTGTCGACCAGGAACATGCGACCCGGCTGCAGACGACCGCGGCGCTTGATGGTCTCGGGGGGCAGGTCGAGCACGCCGGCTTCGGACGACAAGATGACGCGGTCGTCGTGGGTGACGATGTAGCGGGCGGGACGCAGGCCGTTTCTATCGACGGTGGCGCCGACGGTGAGGCCGTCGGTGAACAGGATGGCGGCGGGGCCGTCCCAGGGTTCAAGCAGCGACGCGGCGTATTCGTAAAAGGCCCGGCGCTCCTCGGGCATGTCGTGGTCGTGCTCCCAGGCTTCGGGGATCATCATCATCAGCGCGTGCGGCAGCGAGCGCCCGCCGAGGACCAACAGCTCCAACATGTTGTCGAAGCTCATCGAGTCGCTCTTGTCGCGCTCCAAGATGGGCCACAGGCGGTCGACGCCGCCGGGAAACTTCGCCGACTGCAGCAACTTGCGGCGAGCCGTGATCCAAGCCCGGTTGCCAGACACGGTGTTGATCTCGCCGTTGTGGGCGATGACCCGCAGCGGCTGAGCCAGGTCCCAGGTGGGCCGGGTGTTGGTGGCAAAGCGCGAATGCACCACGGCGATGCCCGACACCATGTCGTCGTCTTGCAGGTCAGCATAAAACGCCCGCAGCCGCGCCGGCAGCGTCAGCCCCTTGTAGACAATGGTCTCTGACGAGCACGACGCCAGATGAAAGACGCCGCCGCCCACGCCCTGCTGGATGACCCGCTGCTCGATGCGTTTGCGGATCACGTACAGCAAGCGCTCAAACGCCGTCGGCGCCAAGCGTCGACGAGCGATGTACACCTGCCGCATGACCGGCAGGCTCTGGCTGGCGACGGGGCCGATGAGCGAGGCGTCGACCACGACGTCGCGCCACCCCAGGACTTTTTGACCCTCCTCGTCGACGACGGCCTGCACGATGGCTTCGCAGGCGGCCCGCAACCCCGGCGACGACGGCAGGAAGACCTGGCCGATGCCGTAGCCACGACGACGGGGAATGTCGAAGCCGAGGCGCTGCCCCTCGCGCTTGAAGAAGCGATGGGGAATTTGCAGCAAGATGCCCGAGCCGTCGCCGCTGTCGGGGTCGTTGCCGACGGCGCCGCGGTGGCTCAAGCGCGCCAACACCGTCAGCGCGTCCTCGACGATGGCCCGCGATTTTTCGCCCCGCAGATGGGCGACGAAGCCGACGCCGCAGCTGCCGGTCTCCAGCGCCTCCAGGTGCATCGGGATCGCAGGGGGGGCGGCGGGGATCGACATGGGGGCTCCTGAACGCAGCACCCCATCGATGACCGACGCGGTGCATGAGACCGTCGCGAGCGCATCCGGACGCAACGACTACGGGTAACGCACTGCGGCAGCTTCGGCAAACCGGCTGGGCTCCGTCGGCGCCAGCGTGCCGGTGCTCGTGGGGGTCTTTGGCGAGCAGGGCGCGTCAAGGGGCGCACAATCGCGCACGCGGCGCGCGACGCGCGACGGCTATGGTGGGTCGTCGAACAAAGGGAATGCCATGGGCAACGCAGCAGGACGTGTGTGGTGGATCATGGTCGTTGGGCAGCTGGCCCTGCCGGTGCAGGCCAACGACGCCTTCGCCGAGGTCGCCGGTGGCTCCATCACCCTGGTCCCGACCGCGGCGGTGGTGATGGAGGACGAGGACCTGCTGCTGTCGCTGAACGAGGTCGATGTCCGCTACGTGTTCCACAACACCAGCGACGTCGACGTGACGCACACGATCGCCTTCCCGATGCCCGACAAGCGCACCCTCAGCGGCTTTTACGGCCACTCGCCTGGCGCCTTCCACGCCTTCTCGGTCGAGGTCGACGGCCGGCTGTTGCCGGCGACGCGTGTCATCCGGGCCTATCGAATCCCCCCCGACACACGCGCGGAGCAGGGGCGAGGCGAGGACATCACCGACCTGCTGCACACTCTGGGGCTCAGCGACGACGACATCGTCGCCTTCGCCGACGCATCGGTGGAGTCGATCCCGGACCACCGGGCCAAGAGCCGCCGCAAGCTCAGCGCGGTCCTGCCCCGCCTGAAAAAGGCTGGCCTGATCGAAGACGACCTGACCTTCCAGCACGATGGACCAAAGTCGAAGCCGCAGGTGGAGCATGTGGAGCATGTGGCGAACATCGTGCTGGCGACGACGTGGACGTGGGAGGCGACCTTCCCCGCCCGGGCCCGGGTGTCGGTGCGCCACCGCTACCGGCCCCATTGGGGCAGCTACCAACACGCGACGTTTGAACCCCGCTTCTGTCCGGACCCGGGGCTCAACGCCGCGATGGAACGACGATCGGCGAAGCGGGCTGTCGTGCCGTCGTTTTCGGCATTGGCCTATGTGCTGAGCAGCGGGGCCCTGTGGCATGGACCGATTCGCCGCTTCCACCTTGTGGTGCGCAAGCCCACCGCCGAGTCGGTGTTGTCGACGTGCTTCGACGGAGCGTTGACGAAGATCAACGCCACCGACTTCGAGTTCACCGCCACCGACTACACGCCCCGCGGCGACATTCTCATTGGCGTCGTGCGCTGATTCATGGGCCGCGTCGGCGCTGCTCGTGGAGGGCGAGCGGGGCGCATCAAGCGGCGCACAACGGCGCACAACGGCGCGCGACCGCGATGGTGGTGCCCAACGAAGCGCGGCAGGGTACTCGTGCTCGTTGAAGTCTGTCAGCGACGAACGAGGCGATAGCGGGTGCTGCGTCCGCCGGCGCTGCCCTTGTCGAGGATCGAGAGGGCCACGAGCGCGTCGATGTCGCGCAGGGCGGTGTCTGGCGAGCAACGGCACAGCCGGGCCCAGTCGGCGGTCCTGACTTCGACGAGGTCCTCGCCGAGCAGACGATTGAGCATCGCGCGTTGGCGCTCATTGAAGTGGTGGCCAATGTGGAGGCTCCAGAAGCGGCCGGTGTCGAGGCTGCGTTCCGAGTAGGCCAGGGCGTCAGTGACGGCGTCACCCAGGCAGCCGACGAACCACAAGAGCCATGGCGTGACGTCGAGGTCTCCCTGTTGGGTGGCCTCGAGGATGTCGTAGTAGTCCTGCCGGGACCGGTTGATGCGCGTCGACACACTGTAGAAGCGCTGGCCCCCTTCACCACGGGACAGGGCCAGGTCGGCGATGGCCCGCGCGATGCGGCCGTTGCCGTCGTCAAAGGGATGGATCGTCACAAACCACAGATGCGCCAGGCCAGCCTTGATGACGGCGCTGTCGACGGCGCTCCCCTCGAACCACGCCAAGAAGTTCGTGACCTCGTCGTGCAGCCGCCAGGCCGCCGGTGCCGTGAAGTGGACGTGCTCTCGGCCGATGGCCCCAGACACCACCTCCATCGGCCCCAGGCGGTCGTCCCGCCAGGCCCCGACGACGAGCGGTGGCCCCGCCAGCGCCGACACCCGGCGGGCCGTGGGCGCCACCGGAAACAGCCAGCGATGCCACCGCCACAACCGTTGCGCCGTCAGGGGCTGGGAGGCTTCCCGGGTGGCGTCCACCATCATGTCGACGACGCCGTCGATGCGGCGATCCGGTGGCTGCAGACCGCCCTCGTCGATCCCCAATCGACGGGCCACCGACGAGCGTACGGCCCCTGGGTCGAGCATCTCCCCCTCGATGGCGCTGGTGGTGACGACGTCAGCGGCGGTGGTGCGCAGCAAGGCCTCGGTCTCAAAGCCGAGACCCTGCAGACGACCCCACAGCACCCCCTGACGCCTGGCCAACGCCAGCAGCGGTTCCGCCAGGGCCAGCCCGGACCAGCGAAACGCCGGCCACTCGGGCCGCAGGTGGATGAAATACCGCTTCATATGCGGTGATTAAGCCACGTATTCGCCGCATCGGCCAGCCGAACAGCCATATTCGCCGCATTCTTGCGTCGAATCATCGCGTTCAGCGCAGGGGGGTGTCCTCGACGTCGAGGGCCATCTCGAGGCCGACCATGGCGCGGGCGGTCTGGTAGTCCCAATCCACCACGTAGGACCGCGTCGTCGGAAACACGCCGGGGGCATAGTCGGGAAAGTTGGTGACCTGCGTCGTGGCCGCCACCTCGGCGAAGGCCCGCACCGAGGCCCGGGCCGGGAAGCGAACCGCAAACGACACGGTCGAGCGACGCAGTTCGCGGCGGTCGCCGAAATCAAGGGGCGGATGGTTGGGGGCCACGGCGTAGGCCTGGTCGCCGTACACGACGTCGCTGACGTCCAGGCGGGTCTTGGTTTCCAGCATCAGCTCGTCGGGACCGGTGCTGGTGTCGACGCCCATCGAGAAGCGGTTCTCCATCCGGGAGTAGTAGCCGTCGTAGAGGTCCTGCACGACGCGCAGGCGCCAGCCCACATCGAGCACGAGCGCGCCGTCGAGCAGGGTCAACTCGGCACCGGGCTCGACGTCGGCACCATGAAAGCTCTGCAGCGGATTGGGCGGAATGCCTCCGGGCCCGGCGTGGGTGGCACCAGTGCCTTCGTCGCGGGCGAAGACAAAGAACCAGTCGCGACGAAAGACGCTGACGCCGATGCTGGGCTTCAGGCTGCCAAGGGTCGTCTTGAACGACGCCCGCACGCTGTGTTCGTCGTGGTTCCTGGGGGTCAGGTGATTGGGCCTCTCCAGCGGATCGAAGGCCGGGTCTTGCACCGACGTCGAGCGGACGAAGCCATAGTTCAAACGGGCCCAGGTCCTGGACCAGGGCACCGCCATCACGCGAGCCCCAAAGCTCATGTCGACGTGCCCGCGCCGGTCGGTGGCCAGCAAGCCATTGTCCGGGAGGTCGTCGATGGGCTGATAGGGATCAAGCCATTGGGGTTTGGACTGGGCCGCCACGCCGACCTCCAGCGTCCCACGAAACTGGCGCATGGGCTTGATCTCGAGGGCCAACGACGACGACGCATTGGTCCGCGACAGGTGCCCTCCCCACGTCTCTCGATGCTCCAGCTTGGAGGGCAACGACAGCGTCAGCAGGTTCCACCGCAGCGACGGCTCGATGTCGGCCGCCACCACGGTCATGGCCACCGGCCCACCGTCGGGACCGCGGTGGATGCCGTCACCCGTCAAGCCCCCGGCGGCGAGGGAGGCCTCGGCATCAACAGCCAGCACGATGGCGTCGTCGTCGTCGGACGCCGTGGCCGACTTCGTCGACTTCGACTTCGACTTCGTCGTGCTCGACTTCGACGTCTTCGGCTTTGTGGTCTCGGTCGACGTAGACGCCGTCGACTTCTTCTTTTTCTTCTTCTTCTGCTGCTTCTTCGTGGTCGGGTCGCTCGTGTCGGTCGTGTCGGTCGCGTCGGTCGAGGCGCCAACGCGGACGGGCTTGGTCTGCCCCTGGCTGGGCTGATCCTCGTCGTCGTTGGCCGACGAGGGTGTCGACCCCGGCGCGTCGTCGACGGAGACGGCGTCGTCGCCGACGGCCTGGGCCATCGCGGGGGCCGACAGCCACAACGGCAGCAGGGGCAACAGCGCGCGCAGCGGGATCATGGGCAGCCGTTGGCGACGAGGTAGGTGTCGGTACGAGCGACCTCGGCCGAGGTCGAAAAGAGGGTCAACAGCGTGCTGTAGGTGGCGCGGGCGCCGGCGCACCCGCCGGTGCTGGCACCGCCGTCGAGGCGGGCCCGGGACTCCCAACCGAGGGCATTGTCGACGTACTGGCTCGTCGCCTGCGTGGCTTCCAGGTCGTCAAAGGCGGCGATGGCGTCGGCAAACAGGCCAAGGCGGTAGTCAGCGCGACCGGTGAAGTAGAGGGCGTTGTCCTCGTAGATCGAGCCGACGGTCAAGGCGACGCGGGTGAAGGGCGGGATCGACTCGGCGAGCAAGCCGGCGTTGTAGATGGAACGACCCAGGTAGTAGCGGCCGTTGTCGATGAGGACGCTGGCGGGAAATGCGGCTTCGAAGGCTTGCAGCGACACCTGGGCCTCGGTCAGCAGACCGGCCTCGTAGCGGGCGCGGCCGGCAAAGTAGCTGGCGTTGTCGGCAAAGAGGCCAAGGGGGTCGGCGAGCAGCGACGCGTCGAAGTCGGCGGCGGCGGCGACGTAGTCGAGCAGGTTGAAGCGGGCCCGACCCGAAAAGTAGGCGGCCTGGTCAACAAACGGCGACGTCGAGTGCTGGCTGCGCATGGCCGACAACACGGTGATGGCGCCGGCATTGTCGCCGAGTTCGTAGCGACAGCGACCGGCGAGATAGCCCGCGTTGTCGTGGCGCAGGGAGGCGGGGAACGTCGACAGCAGCTGGTCGAACTTCGCCCGGGCACCGGCGTAGTCGGGCGGGACCGTCGTGTAGAGGACAAGGCCCTGCTGAAAGAGCACTTCGTCGGCGTCGGTCGGGTTGACCGCACACGACGGATCTCCGGCGCAGTCGGCATCGGCGCAGTCGACGTTGAGGTCGCCGTCGTTGTCGGCGTTGTCGGCGCAATGTCCCTGTTCGGCGACCGGCTGACAGGTCGATGAACACTGCAGGCCGTTGGGTGGGTCGCAGGCTTCGTTGCCATCGACGACGCCGTTGCCGCACACCGGCGACACGGCGCAAGCGCTGGTGTCAAAGATGCAGGCCGCGGCGCACTGCAGCTGGCCCGACCCGAGAGAGAGAGACGCACAGGTGGCGGCGCCGAGGTTGGCACCGTCGCAGACTTCTTGCGCATCCAGCACGCCGTTGCCGCAGGTCACGGGGGCGGCGGTGCAACTGCTGGTGTCGAGGGCACAGACGGTGGAGCAGGCGAGCGCTCCGCCGACAAAGCCTTGCGTGAGACAAGAGGCGCCGCCGAGGTCGTCGGCGTCGCAAGCCTCGCCGGCGTCAATGGCGCCGTTGCCACACGCTTCGCCTTCGCCCTCGCCTTCGCCTTCGCCTTCGCCTTCGCCTTCGCCCTCACCCCCGGTGGGGGGCACCAACGGTGAGCAGCTGAGGAGGGCACCACCAGATGGCAACAGCGCGGCGATCAGGATCAAGAAACGCATGGGGAGACTCCAACCGAGGAGGCGGACGAAAAAAACGACGACGAGCACGAGGACGAGCACGAGGACGAGCACGAGGACGACGATGAGACCGACGATGAGACCGACGAGCTCAGCAGCCGCCGTTGGCGACGTAGCTGGTCGCGCGCGCGATCTCGGGAGACCCGACAAACGATTGCTGCAGCGCGGTCAGCGCGGCGTTGGCGTTGGTGCAGTCGTTGAGGTCGGTGTAGGCGCGGGCCTCGTAGTACAGCGAGTTGTCGACGTACTGGCTGGCGCCAAACGCGCTCTGGACGACGTTGAATTCGGCGATGGCCGTCGTGAGGTCGGCGTTGGTGCCGAGGCCGTAATGGCTGCGGGCCGTGTAGTATTGGGCATTGTCGGCGTAGATGGAGTCGGCGGTGTCAAAGACGCGGGAGAAGGGCCCGATGGCCTCGGCGAACCGACCGTCGTTGAAGTTGGCGCGGCCAAGGTAGTAGCGACCGTTGTCGAGGTAGCTGCTGTCGGGGAAGGTGCTTTCAAACGACGACAGCGCCGTCCGGGCCCCGGCGAGGTCGCCATTTTCATAGCGGGAGCGCCCGACATAGTAGGCGGCGTTGTCGACGTACAAGCCGGCCGGGTCGGCGGCGATGCTGGCCTCAAACGCCGTCACCGCGACGGCGAAGTCGCCCAGCTGAAAGTGTGAGCGGCCAAGGAAGTACTCGGCCTGGTCGACAAACGGCGACGTCGGGTGGGCGGCCACCATGGCGTCGAGGGTGGTGATGGCGCCGGCGAAGTCTTTGCGTTCGTAACGGCAGCGGCCGGCCAGATAGGCGGCGTTGTCGACGCGGGCCGAGGTGGGGAACTCCGTGCTCAGCTGGTCGAATTTGAGCTGGGCGCCAGCGTAGTCGGGGGGGACCGCGTTGTAGAGGGCCAGGGCTTCTTGAAAGAGGGCCTCGTCGGCGGCGAGCTCGCCTTCGCCTTCGCCTTCGCCTTCGCCTTCGCCTTCGCCTTCGCCTTCGCCCTCGCCAGCAGGGGTGGCGCCGCCAGAGCAGCCCACCGCCAGGGTGAAG
>CAJBHN010000814.1 GCA_903952805.1 uncultured Myxococcales bacterium
GGCCTGGGCGGCGACGTCGTGGACGGCAGCAGCCCACGACGTCGCCGCCCAGGCCAGCAGGTCGGCATCGCCTGCCGGCTCGATGGTGGTCAGCCCCCGCCAGACGGACAACGACGTCGTTGACCAGTTGTCACACTGCAGCAGCGTGACGAGGGCGGGCAGGAGGCGCTGTGCGGCGCCCTCGACGTCGCCCAGGCAGGCCCGCAGGTGGCAGGCCCACAGCGCGAAGCAGACCCAGCGCGCGTTCCAGGTGCCATCGATGGCGTCGGGCTGGTGACACACCGCCAGTTGGTGCGCGCCATCGTCCGCGAGGGCCAGCAGCGGGGCGATGGCCGCCGCCGACACCTGCGTCCCCGCGTAGGGCAGGTGCACTTGCACGAAGCCATGGACCTTCCGAAATACAGAGCAATGAGAGCGCGCCTCAAGCCCACAGTCGAGCGTCTCGAGGCCGTGGTCGCAGGTCGCCAGCCAGGCGCGGCCGATGTCGAGCACCTGCGGGCGCGTGAAGGCACCAGCGTCGCTTGACGACAAAGAGTTCAGCGATGAAGAGACCAACCAGCCCGGACCGTCCCCGCTGCTGGCGGCGAGCCAGCCGTCGGCGATCGCGGCCAGGACCGATCCGAGGAGTCGCAAGCCCACGCAGATGAGGGAAGTCCGCCGCCCGCGGCGGCGGGTGTGCCCCGCCACCTCGACGGCGGCGTCGACGGCGATGAGTTGGATGTCCACGCCCCACAGCCATCCGCGCACCGTGCCATCAATGACCCTGGCGTTTCCGACCAAGGACCCCGACCCATACGCCAGCGTCGGCACGAACGGTCGAGCCCGCGACGGCGTCGAACGTGGGGTCGGGCTGTTGTCGTCGCTCACGCGCCTGCGGAATGCGCGCGCGACGCGCAAGGCCTCGCGCACGCACGTCGATGCCTGCTCATCATTGTCGCGCCCAGCCAACGCCGTGGTCGCGGTGCCGGCCAGGATTCTCACCTGCAGGAACGACCAGCGCCAATCGTGTTGGGGCACGGTGGCGTCGACGTGGCTCCACGTGGTGGCGAAGACGCGGAGCAGGAGGGCCTGCACGGCCGGCGACGCTGCCCGCGTCAGGCCCTCTGCGACGTTCAGCACGAAGTTGACCTCACTCCAAGGCTCGAGCGTGCGAGCCCTGGCCACCAGGCTCGCCTCCAGCGCCGTCGTGGGCTGGGCACCCACCAGCAGCTTGCCGACCGGGTCGCCGCCAAAGTGGGCGTCGATGAGGGCTTCGAGGCGCGCAGCCAGGTCGGGAGAGGGCGCTTTGTCGTCGGGGCCGTAGATCTGGCTGAACGAACCATGCTGAAACTGCAGATCGTACTCCAGCGCCGCGACGGCGACGCCCTGGGGGTCGCGCAACACGAGCCTGATCCGCTTGTCGTCGATGTCGGCGTAGGTGGCGAGACAGTTGCGCAGGGCTCGCCCCGCTGCGCGCAGCTCATCGGCTGTGACGACCCGCTCCAAGCGAAAGCCATCGTCAGTCGTCAACGGCAACGTCGGCAGCGCCGCCTTCGTCGTGCGCAAGATGGCGTCGGTCCGTGGAAGCTCACCATCGAGCAGCGGGCGCTCTTGCAGCCTCCACCGACGCGACAGGTCGTTCGCTCTTTGCAGCGACAGCCGGGTCAGGTCGCGCCTGGTCGCGTGTGCCCACCGGCATATCGCCAGCAAGTCGGTCGACGTGCTGCTCGGCCACGGCTCACCCGCCGCCATGCGCGTCGCCAGCCACGCCAGCCAGGGACCAACAGCCATCAGAGGGGCACCCGGGACCAGCCGGGCGCGCAGCGCAGCGAGCAGGTGTGAAACGCTGTGGTCGTCGTCGACGTCGCCGCCTGCGGCCTCGAGCAGCAGGCATGCAAATGCGCGCCGCCGCTGCTGCTGCACCGCCTCTTCGATGCGCACCTGCGTGAAGCGTTCCAGGGCATGGTCCAGGCGGGCGACGGCGCGGGCGACAGCCGCAGCGTTGATCCGGGCGGCAGCGAGGTGCGGGCGCGCCTCGCCGGCCAACTTCAGCCGCAGCCTCGCCACCAATGCGTCGACCGCGCGCTGCATCGAGTGTTGCATCGAGTGCGGCATCGAGTGCTGCATCGAGTGCTGCATCGAGTGCTGCATCGAGTGCGGCAGGGCTGCCTCGACCGGTTCCGCGACACAGATGCTCGTCGCCCCGGCCGTCATGCGCGCTCCCACACTGGCTCGTGCCGGCATGACGACGAGCCCCGGGCCCGCACGCCACCTGGGCACACTCGCCCAGCGGCCGGCGCGTCGACGTTCCCCGCGCCGACGTGGTCCCGCTCGCCGACGCGCCAGGCGCTCCTCGATTCCCCACAGTCATGGTGCATCCCCGACCATCACCAAGCGGCACCGCCGCCTCAAGTGTGGCTCCCGCCGATGCAGTCTTTGGGCGCTGCTTGATGAATTTTGCAACGCCGATTCACACCCCTGTGCTGCTCGATGTGTCGAGTGCGCACACAACGAAAAAAAACGTCAAGTCGGCGACGCGCGATCCCAGCGCACTCGCATGCGCCGGTGACGACCAGGCCATGAAGAAGCCCACGAGAAACCCACGAGAAACCCACGAGAAGCCCACGAGATGCTTATGAAGAAGCTTATGAACAAGCCCATGGACCGGGCTTCAATCGGCGCCGGTACCGGGGGCCGGGTCGCCCGGCCCCAAGCTGGTGTGCCACTGCCGGGCAGGGCAGCATGGCCCATGCCCAAGCTCCCCGTGCTGCTCCTCATCGCCGCCTCGATGTCCATGATCATCGCTTGTGATGTCGACGTTGACGTCGACGCAGGCGAGGGCGAGGGCGAGGGCGAGGGCGAGGGCGAAGGCGAGGGCGGGCGAGGAGGGTGGTGTGGGCGTGTGTAATGCGCGTTCCACGCAAGCTCCAACCTGTAACTGACCGGTCGAGCGAGCCCCCACTGCGCCAAGTGCTTCACAGCGTCTGCAAACGCATCACACAACCATATGAGCACTTACTTGCTGCGACAACTGAATGGGTTGTCAGTGGGTGAAGTGAGAATCGCGATTCGGCCGTACCGGTAGCAGTAGACGCTCCCAAGATGCTTTGCGTCCGCTGCCCTTATCATTTGGGCCTGCGCAAGATCCGTATATATTAGTAGTTTTGCTTCAGGCAGAGGGTGTTGCAACACATCGAGAGGGGGTCCTTGAGCTTGAGCAGCACGTGCTTGTCTTGAGCGTGCTTAGGAAGATAATTACCGAA
>CAJBHN010000815.1 GCA_903952805.1 uncultured Myxococcales bacterium
ACGGCGCTCTTCGACATCGGGGTCGTCGACTTCGACGGCGAAGCCATCGGCGGACATGTCATCGACGTCGAAGGTGTCGTCTTCCACGTCGCGCAACGCGAGCATGGCGGCGCGAACCAGCGCTTCCTTGCCCTCCATCGCCAATCGCGCCAGCGGCAACGTCATGGCTGGCACAGTAGGGGACAGCGGCCGTCAACGAAAACGCCCACAGCTGCCGCCGATGTCGGTGTTCGTCTGACCTGTACAGGTGTTCTGGTTGGCGCCATGGCCGGAGGCGCGGCGTCGGGTGTGGACTGGTCAGCCATCGCCACCAACGACAGCGGCAATCAGGATGCTGAAGCGTGTCTCGCCGATGATGAAGGTGTCGCCGTCTTGGAGGGTCAGGCGCTCAATCCGTTCCCCGTCCATGATGATGCCGTTGGTGCTGTCGAGGTCCTGCAGTTCGAAGTAGCCGCCTGCGGTGCGGACGATGCGGGCGTGCCGCAGGGATGCCGATTTTTCCGACAGCACGATATCACAGCCGGCGTCGCGCCCAATGGTGGTTTCGCTGCGGTCAAGGGGCACGCGCACGTCGACGCGTTGTCGCCGAAAGGTCAACTCGGCAGCGGTGCTTCGTCGTCGACGCTGGGCCAGGCGCGGCGCCAGATCACGGAGTCGAAAGGGCTGGGTCTTTTCGTCGACGG
Source organism: uncultured Myxococcales bacterium (assembly GCA_903952805.1). Lineage (GTDB taxonomy): Bacteria > Myxococcota > UBA727 > UBA727 > VGSZ01 > VGSZ01. The sequence goes on from CAJBHN010000815.1 coordinate 684, forward strand.
GCGGCGACGTCGTCGACGCCTGGCTGTTGGCGGCGCCCGGGTCGACGGTGTGCGGAGGGCTGGTGGGATCGCTCACGGCTCCACGGTAGCAGACAGGCACGGGCAGGGTTGGTTCAGGCCACCGAAGGCGCCAGGTAAGCGCCAGGCGGCGTGGTGAGACCGCCAGGCTGCGCTGCCGGGCGGGGCTGTTGACGGGTGGCTGCGATCGACGACCTTAAACGGTGATCGGTGTCAGCCCGCGGGTCACCACCTGGATCATGAATTCCACCTCTTTGCCGTCGTCCCATGGCTGTTCGGGAAACAGCACGAAGCGGGTCAAGGCGTACGCGGCCATCGTGCCAAACATGATCCGCAACACCGACGTCGGCGGCGCCTGCATGATCAGCCCCAACGCCTGAAATCGTTCGATGGCTGTTACGGCATCGGGCAACAGCATCTGGCCCAGCGTCTGTTCGGCCAGGGTGCGCAACTCGGGATGGTAGCTGACCTCCTGCGCAAAGATCCGCACCAGCCGGGCATGGCTGTGCAGATAGGCCACCCGCTCTCGGTACAGCGACGTGAGCAGCGCTTCGACGCTGGGGTGGGGGTGCCGAAAGATGGCCTGCAGCGGCTCAAGCTGTTTGGGAAGCACCAGCCGAAAGAACAGGGGACCGACGACGCCAATGAGCAGGTCCTTCTTGGTCTTGTAGTGCTTGAAGATCGTGCCTTCGGCGACGCCCGCGCGCTTGGCGATCTCGGCCGTCGGCGACCCTGCAAAACCGCGTTCGGCGAAGACCTCGACGGCGGCCTCCAGAATGCGCCGCTGCTTCTCGGTGGTGGCCGACAACAGGTCATCGGGGCGATCGTTGACGTCGGTCACGCGGCAGCTCGCTTGCTCTCGGTCAGTTGGCCGTCAGAGATGGCGACCACACGCCGGGCATGTTGCTCGACACGGTGATCATGCGTGGAAAACAAGAAGGTCACGCCGTCGTCGCGGTTCAGCGTCAGCATCAGATCGATAATCTGCTGGCTTGTGACGCTGTCGAGGTTGGCCGTGGGTTCGTCGGCGAGGACCAATGCGGGCTGCATCACCAGCGCCCGAGCGATGGCGACCCGCTGCCGCTGGCCACCCGAGAGCTGGTCAGGCCGATGGCTGGCCACCGAGGCCAGGCCCACCCGTCCCACCAACGCCATCGCACGAGCGCGGGCCTCGGCGGCCGGCAACGGATGCGGGCCAATCAGGCACGGCAACTCGATGTTCTCGATGACGTCGAGCACGGGCACCAGATTGAAGGACTGGAATATGAAGCCGATCTTCGTGTTGCGCACCGACGCCAACTCGTCGAGGTCCCGCCCATGAATGACGTGGCCGTCGAGGAGGTAGGTGCCTGAGGTGGGCTGATCAAGGCAGCCAATGATGTGCAGCAGCGTGCTCTTGCCCGAACCCGAGGGCCCGGTGATCACGGTGAACTCTCCCTGGTCGACGACGAGGTTGATGCCTCGCAAGGCGGGCACGGGCATGCCCCCGAGGTCATAGGTCTTGGCGATCTCGGACAGTTCGATCAACGACATTGCGCACTCCCACGTCACAGACTGCCAACCACATCAAAACCAGGCTCGGGCCTCAAGCATCACGCGCCCCGCGAAGGCGGCGGTGTCGAACTCGCCATACGGCGTCCCGTCGACCACGACGGGCCACAGCACATCCTGGGCGCCGTCGACTCCCATCGCATCCAGCGCACGAGGCAACGACGGCGTCGGCAGAAATCCCCACAACGACAACGTCAGCCACTCGGTCGTCTGCCAACTGACATTGCCAGACACGATGCCCGACAGGTCTTCCAGCGCCAGCAGCGCGGTCGCGGTGATCGTGAAGTCATCGAGGAGGTGGGGACGCTGATACGACACAACCGCGTGGTGACGTCGCAGCGGCGTCACCGCCAGCCGGGTGGGCGCTCCTTGTCCTGTGCTCGGTTCGGTCCCAAACAAGGCGGTGGGCGACATGGTGCCCGCCCGCGACAGGTCGCCGACAACGCCCTGCAGCGTGAACACATCCTGCAACTCGTCGCGGGTCAGGCCGTCGGCCTGGTAGAGCCACTCGATCGACAGCATGCTCTCGTCGTCGAACATCGAGCGGCTGCCCACGATCCAGCGGGGTCGCAGGTCGTCGTCGTCCAGCCAGGCCCGACGCAACGGCGTGCGGCCATCGACGGCGCAGCGAGCGATGGCGGTGGCGTGGTCGTCGGTGGTGGCACCGTCGACGTCGCTCAGGCAGCGGCTGTCGGCGCTCAGGCGATCGGAGCCCGCCTGCACCATGCCCTCGAAGTGCAATTCATGAATCTCGAAAAAGACCCGACTCAACGACAGCGACAAGCGTGGGCTCGCCTCGCGGGGATCGGTGCCGTAGCCGTTGAGGACGGTGGCCCAGACGTTGACGTCGGTGTCTTCGACGAAGGCGCTGCCCTTGATGGTGGCGGCGTAATGCAGGATCTCGTCCCTGGGATCGGGCGAGGCGCCGACCCCCAGGCTTTCGCGCGGTGGCACGTCGGGCCACGACAGCAGCGCCGATGGCAGGCCATTGCGCTCCTCGAGCACGCCAGGGGCAAATAACGCCGACAGTCCAAAGCCCGCAAAGGGCGCCTCGACCATCACCAATGGCACGCCCGCTCGCTGCAGCGACGCGTCGGTGGGGTCGCGCGCGGGATTGAGCACGTCGGTGGGGTTGAACGCCATGCCCGTGCCCCACACCACCCGTCGCTTGCCGATGGTGATATCGAGGTGCTCGATGGGCTGCAGGCGCACGTAGGCCTCGGAAAAAACCATCCGGGGGTCGGCGGGGACGTCGTGGTCGTCGACGCCGACGAGGTGTGCGCCATCGGCTTCGCGGTCGGCATAGCCTCCCTGCCAGGTGATGAACGCCGAGGCATCGACCAACACGGTCAAGCGGTCGTCGAGCAGTCGCAGTCGCCCCAGGGCAGAGGCCTCGGTCAGCGACTGCAGCATCGGCAGGTCCGCCGTCGACATCAACGACGCCGTCGACGGCACCGTGCCCTGCAGCCGATCGCTGAGGTAGCCGTTGATCTCGGCGCCATCGGCCGCCAGCGCGTATCCAAGGGTGATGCTCATCATGCCAAGCACGAGGGCCTCCGTGATTGCAGGACAACAAACAGGTCGATGGCGGATCAGCGACCGAGATCTTCGACGACGAAACGCTGCGACGAGATGTCGGCCTTCACTTCGAAGCTGTCCCAGCGCATGGTCGACTGGCGCTGGTGTTGGACCTCGTTTTTCATCACGATGGTGCCCGGGCGCACGACGCTGCCGAAGTTTTTGACGTCGGAAAAAACCGCACTGCGCAGCAGCTTGCCGCTCTTGGCGAAATAGCGGGCGCTGGTGGGCTGGGCGGTGTCGATGGGGCCGGTGGTCAAGCACAGTTCGATGCGGTCATAGGCCACCTGCGGGCCCCTGGCCTCGAGGCTGGCGCAGGTGCCGTCGGGGGACGGCATCAACGTCGGTGTGTAGTCGGCGGTGTAGTTCACGCGCAGCACGTCGCCGTTGTTGAAGTCGCCGCCCATGAAGCTGTCGCGCGAGGCCACCCGTACCGCGCGCTTGAGGTTGGGGAGGTAGCTGTAGAGCGTGTCGTCCAGGCGCAGCATCTCCTGGCCCTTGGCATTGGCCGGCGCGAGAAACGTCGCTCGCAGCTTGTCGGTGCCGAGTTTCTGGCTCTTCAACGTGTAGCTGCGCTCGGTGCCGTCTTCACGTCGAGCGATCATCACCATGGTGGCCTCGAAGGCGGGCGGGCTCATGAGCGCGTCGTAGCGGGCGACGACGGCGGCGGCGGTGATGGGCTCGACGGCCTTCGGGGTGGGCGGTGCGGCGAGGAGGGCGAGGGCGGCAACGATGGGGGCCAACATGGCGACTCCGTGGGTGGGCAAGTGCAGTGATGGGGGCAAGGGCGCGGTGACAGACGCGATCAGGTGGCGCGCAGGGCCTCGGTGGGGGCGAGGTGGCTGGCCCGGCGGGCGGGCAGGGCGGTGGCCGCGACCGCGCCAGCGACGGCGGCGGCGATGACGATGAGCACGAGGGACCAAGACCACACGGGCACAACCAGGGCCTGGGTTGTGGACCCCGGCGGCGTGAAGTCGATGCCGCGCTGGGCCAGCATGACGACGACGACGCTGCCCACGAAGGTGCCGGCGATGGCGCCGCTGCCGGCGAGGATCGTGGCCTCCAACAAGAACAGCTGCATGATGCGGCGGCGCTTCATGCCGAGGGCGAGCATGGTGCCGATCTCCCGCACCCGCTCGTAGATGCTCATCAGCATGGTGTTGGCGATGCCGAAGACGACGACGATGAACAGCACCGTGCTGACGCCGCGCAACACGATCCGGATGCGGCCCACCATGTCGCGCATGAACGGGCTCAAGGTCTGCCAGTTGCTGACCTCAAAGGCCGTCCCGACGGCCTGTTGCACGTGGACGCCGACGTCCTCGACGAGCCGGTCGGAGGCAACCCCGCCGCCGTCGGGGCGCAAGGCGACGGCTATCTCGACGGCGCGGCCTTCGGTGTTGGTCAGCTCGCGACCGTCGGCGATGCCCATGGTGATGACGCGCTTGCTCTCCAGAAAGCCCGCACCAGCGGTCACCGCCGACACCGTGAAGTCGAGGGCGTTTTGGGCACCGCCGGCGGTGGCGGTGGCCACGGTGACACTGTCGCCGACCTTGACGCCAAGGCTCTTGGCCAGCTCGCCGCCCAGCACGACGCTGCGTGCCTTTGACAGAGCCATGGCGCCGCCGGGCACGGCGGCGAAGCGGTCGGGGCAGACGGTGGGTTCGGTGATCGGGTCGAGGGCCTCGACCTGCACCATCGACGAGCGGGCGCCGGTGGTGATGAGTCCGGCGAACAGCAGGCGCTCGGTGATGGCCGCGACCCCGGGTGTGCTGCGCAGCCGTGCACGCAGGTCGTCGTCGACGGAGAAAGCGGATTTGAGGGGGTCTGCCTCCTTGACGTCGAAGTAGCCCGGGGCATGGACCTGCAAGGCACCCAGGCGCGCGTTTTGGGCGGTGCGCGTCATCCAGCCAACGATGCCTTCGCCAAAGCCCCAGGCAAAGATGACGACGGCGGTGCCGGCGGCGATGGCGCCGATGGTGAGCGCTGATCGCCGTCGATGTCTGGTGAGAGAGCGGGCCGCGAGCTTGAAGAGCATGGGGACCTCAGCGGTCGGCAAGAGCCGACACGGGATCGAGGCGGCTGGCCCGCCAGGCGGGTGAGAGGGAGGCGATGGCGGCGCCGATGGCGGCGCCGGCGACCATGGCGATGAGAAATGATGGGCCGATGGCGGGCACGATGACCTGGGGGATGGAGGCTCCCGGCGGCGTCAACGCGATGCCCGCACGGCCGGCGATGGTGACGATGATGGTGCCCAGCACGTCGCCGATGACCGCGCCTCCGATGCCGAGCAAGACGCCCTCCAAGACGAAGAGGTGCATGACCAATCGACGTTTCATGCCGAGGGCCAGCAAGGTGCCGATCTCGCGGGTCCGTTCGAAGACACTCATCAGCAGCGTGTTGGCGAGGCCCATCATGATGACAAACAGCAGGGCCCCGGTGACGACGCGCAGCACCCCGTCCTGGGTGCTCTTGGCGTCGCGCACAAACGGCATCAGCTCGGGCCAGGTATGCACCTCGACCGATGGCCCCATGGCGCGGCGGACGGCGTCGGCGACGACGTCGACATCGGCGCCATCGTCGATGGCGACGGCGTATTCGGTGACCCGACCGGGGCGACGAATCAGCTCCTGGGCTTTTTCCAGCGGGATGATCACCAGGCGTTTTTCCCCCTGGGTGGCGGCGGCGACGCCGCCGGCGACGTTGACCTCGACGCCGTTCATGACGCCGTCAATGTCAGATCCAAGGACGGCGGCGCGCCGACCGAGCTGCAGCCGCAGGCCGCCGAGCAGTTCGCTGCCGACGACGGCGCTGGTGTGCACGGTGTCGCCGGCGGGCCACGTTCCCGACGTCACCAGCTGCACCCGGCGCGGCGACACGAGCGCTTCGCGGGCGAGATCGGCGCCCACCACGAGGGCAAAGGTGCTGTCGTGTTCGCCGGCCAGCAGGGCCGGGAAGGTCAGCCGCGGCGCGACGGACGCGACGCCATCGATGTCTTCGACGGCGCTGAGGGCGGCGTCGTCGCCCGGGAGGTCGGGGGACAGGGGCATCGCCTCCACCGACGCCATGAAGCCGGTGGCGTGGATTTGCAGGGCTCCAAAGCCCCCCTCGGTGACGCCGGTGATGAGGGAGCCCTGCAGGCCGTTCAAGAAGCCGCGCACCGACACGACGGCCATGACGCCCACGGCGAGGGCGCCCATGGTGAGCAGGGTGCGGCGACGGTGGCGCCAGAGGTTCCTGAGGGCGAGCCGGGTGATCATGCAAACCTCGAAGGCCACGAACGCTCGAAAGTGAGTATTCACTCACCACCAACGAAAGCGCAAGTGCATGCTCACTCGGGTGGCATCCTGCGGATCATCGGGAAAAGAGGCTGGAAGATCAGCACCCTGGAGTATCGCATCGTATGTTATGTGGCGTGCTTTTGAGTTGACTCGAATGACCGTGGCAGACCAAGCCCACGACCGGCCGGCCCCCCGCCCGCTGGTCGCGCCACGGTTCAGATGGGGGTGAACATGCAGGCCTCGCGCAGCACGCGTCCCAGGCCGTGCAAGATGCCGACGGCGTCCACCGTCAGCGGCGGCGCGAAGACATCGCGTTGGGCCCGCAACAGCTCTTCGACCGTCGAGGCGATGCTCTGTTTGCCGTTGCGCTTGATGCCGTCGACCACGTCGTAAAACGCCGGACGCATCGCGCCTTGCCGGGCCACTGCGTCGTCAATGGCCTGCAGGCTCAGCGGCACGGGGCGGGAGCCCAGGTGGGCCAGGCTGAACAGCACCGGTCCCTGGCTGTCCCACAAGCCCGCCAGCGACCGCACGCTGCGTCGACTGCCGCGCATGCTGTCGAAGCTCGCAAACAGCACCGACAGGGCCACCAGCACGGCAGGCAGGATCCGCCGGGGAACCGTCAGCTCGTCGATGGGGCGCAGGCGCAGTACGCCGACAAAGCTCAACAAGTCGCGGGCCGCGCCGTCGCTCAAGACGTCGTCGTTGCCC
>CAJBHN010000816.1 GCA_903952805.1 uncultured Myxococcales bacterium
GCCCGGCCAGCTCCTTCACCTGAGCGGGAGTGAGGTCTTTTTCACGGGATCTTGCGGCCATGACTCCTCCAAAGTTCAAACGCAAAATATGTGCGTCCGAATTTACCATGTTTCTCATCGGCACTGCCGATGACCAAAATCTTCACCAGCTCCACCGATGAAACGAAGCACACGCAGGTTTGGCGGGCGACGGCGGCGAACGATACGAGCCTTCGTCGGACGACGCAACGTCGGCGGACCTGAAGTTTCTCGGCGCCGCCAGGCCCCCTGACCGTCAGCCGTCGTCGATGTCCTCCAAATATGTATAGCCGGCGAGACCTTCCTCGTAGCGGCGCATGAAGGAGGCCGACTGCTCGAAGTTCATGCGGCCCGCCTTGACCGCACGCTCTGCCGTTTGACGGATGCGTCTGATGAGGTCCGCGCGGTCGTACTCGACGTACGACAGGACCTCACTCACGCGGTCCCCCTCAACGACGTGCTCGAGGCTGTAGGTCGAGCTGCCCTCCTGAATCGACACATGAACGACATTGGTGTCGCCAAAGAGGTTGTGCAGATCGCCCAGGGTCTCTTGGTAGGCGCCCACCAGGAACGCCGCCAGGAAGTATGGCTTGCCGTCGGGAGCGTGGAGCCGGAGGGTCTTCTTGACGTCGCGGAGATCGATGAATGCGTCGACCTTGCCATCCGAATCGCAGGTCAGGTCGGCCAAAATGGCCTCGCGGGTGGGCTCCTGGTCAAGACGGTGAATCGGGATGATCGGAAAGAGTTGATCGACCGCCCAGCTGTCTGGCAGGGACTGAAAGACCGAGAAGTTACAATAATAGGTATCTGAAAGATTCTTCTTGAGATCGACCAAATCATCAGGAACGTAGTCGAGCTTTTCAGTCACGCGCATGACCTTCTCACAGGTCGCCCAATAGAGGTCTTCGATGCGCGCCCGCGTGGTGAGGTCGATGACGCCAGCAGAAAACAGCGTCTCGGCCTCGTCCTTCAAGGTGACCGCGTCGTTGTAGGCCTCTTGGTAGGTCTTGGCATTCACCGACTGATAGGCATCGAACATCGCATGCACCGTGCGATGCTCCTCGGGGGCCGCCTTGAGGTCATCGCGCACCCGCGGACTCGTCATCTCGTTGACACCCAGAACGTTGAACACCAGCACGGCATGGTGGGCCACCAGGGCCCGACCGGATTCCGTGATGATGTTTGGGTGCGGGATGCCGGTCTGGTCGCAGGCATCGAGGATGCCGTAGACGATGTCGGAGGCGTACTCCTGATGGGAGTAGTTCATCGATGCGTGGAAGTTGGTCTTGCTGCCGTCGTAGTCGACGGCGAGGCCTCCGCCAACGTCCATATGGTCGAGGCTGGTGGCACCCATCTGGCGCAAGTCGTTGTAGACGCGGACGGCCTCGCGGACGGCTTCCTTCACCGAACGGATGGACGTGATTTGGCTGCCGATGTGAAAGTGCAGCAGCTTCAGGCAATCGAGCATGTCGTTGGCTTTGAGGATTTCGACGGCTCGCACCACCTCGGAAGCCGACAAGCCAAACTTGCTGCGATCACCCGACGATTCCTGCCACTTGCCTGCCCCACGCGACGACAAGCGGAAGCGAATGCCGATGTTGGGGCGGAGCCCCTCTTTCTTGGCGACTTGCAGGATCAGATCGAGTTCGGCGAACCGGTCGAGCACCAGGAAGGGCGTGAGCCCCAGGCGTTGGGCTGCCAGGGCCGTGGCGATGTACTCGCTGTCTTTATAGCCATTGCAGACGAGCAGGCTGTCTTCGTCTTCGAGCAACGCCGTCGCAACGAGGAGTTCGGCCTTGCTGCCCGCCTCAAGCCCCAGGTGGGTCTTCTTGCCTGCGCGCACGAGCTCTTCGACCACATGGCGCTGCTGATTGACCTTGATGGGCATGACGCCGCGGTACTTGCCCTTGTAGCCGTACTCCTTGATCGCCTTGTCGAAGCAGCCAGCGAGGTCAAGAACGCGGGAGTCGAGAATCTCGTTGAAGCGCAGCAGCACAGGCGGGTTGATGCCCCGCTTGAGGAGATCATCGACGAGCGCCTTGAGGTCGATGACACCGCCGCCTTCGGTGCTGGGCTTGCCGCGGGGATTCACCGCGAGATTTCCGTTTTGACCTACACTGAAGTACGGCGCGCCCCACGCATCGATGAGATAGTGTTCTGCGCTGTCCTGTACTCCCCAACGACGTTCCATGGCCATCGGCGACTCCTGCTGCCGTCGGGTTGTCGACGGCGTCGAACGCGTTTCACAGCGCTGCAAAAAAGAAAGCGGGTCTGCTGACGCTGATCACCGCCGCTTGCACACCCTGGACGCGGAATGCGGCAAAGTGGCGTCGTGCGCATCACGTTTTTTACCGCCGGGTCCCAGGGTGCCGGTCATGTGGTGCGGGCCTGTGCCCTGCAGCGGGCCCTTGTCCGCCAAGGATGTGACCACGTCACGTTGACGGTGGTGGCGCCGCCGTCGCCCTTTCTGCGTTTGGTGGGCGACAGTGCCCGGCCCGTGAGCATCGATGTCAACGCCTTGCGCGACCCGGTCCGCGCCGCCACCAGCGACCTCGCCCGAGCCATCGCCGACAGCGCCCCAGACGTCGTCGTCATCGATGTCTTCTGGGTGCCGCTGGTTTTTGTGCCGCTGCCGTGTCCGGCCTGGCTGCTGCTGCGCTCGGTGCCACCGGCATGGCTCGTGGGCCCCAAAGAGGCGCGCTTCGACGAAGCTCGCTACCAACGGGTCTTGGCCATCGAGCCCGCGCCGCTGCTGCAGCGTTTCGAGCAACTGGACCCCATCGTCGTCGTCGACCGCGGCGATCGCGGGAGCCGCGCGGACCTTGCCCGCGCCTGCGGCCGCGCCGACGGTGCTGACCCCCTGCGGGTGATTGTCCGAGGCGGGCTCGCCACCGACGTGGACGTCCTCACCCTCGCCGCAGCAGGGGTCCATCCCGGCCCATGGCACCACCTGGATCTGCACCAACCACACGCGCCGTTCCCGGCGGCGCCACTGCTGACGGCCGCCGATGCCGTGTTGGCGGCCCCTGGCTACAATACGTTTTGGGAGGCGCGTACGCTGGGCTTCGCCGAGAGAACCACCTGGGTGCCCATCCGGCGCGCCGTCGACGACGCCTCATGGCGGGCGGGGCTGTCTGGTGCCGTGGTGCCCCGCGCAAACGGCGCGGATACGCTGATCACTCTTTTGACGCGCGGCTGACGTAGACCTCATCGGCCTCACGGGCAGCGCTTCCTGACGTCTTGGGCGATCGGGTTTTGGAAGGCTTCGAGTTCGGGCAGCAACGCTCGCGCATCATCACAACGTCCAGCCTTCAACTCGGCTACGGCGACGTTGTGCAGCATGCGACCCAGATTGTCGCGGAGGACCTCGCTGTCGGGCACATCCAGGAGACCGCGGCGCAACTCCAGGGCAGCGTCAGCCCAACGCTGTTTTCCCGAGTACTCGCCGCTGCGCTCATTGGCGCACACCTCCAGCAAGCGCAGGCCGCGTCCACGTTGGTCCTGGACGAGAGCCAGGGCTTGACGCACCAGGGGGCGGGCGTCGTCGCAGCGGCCCGCACGAGCGTGGACCTCGGCGCGACGAAGTTCGACCTCGGCGCGGTTCTGCAACAGCGCTGGGTCGCTGGGCAGAAAAATCGCCGCCCGGGCGAACGCGCGGGCCGCGACGTCAAGGTCGTCATCGTTGACGGCGGCAGCGCCCTGCATCCAATGGCACGATGCCATTTGCTTGGGCACATTGACTGCGGGCGCTCGCGGCAAGCGGCTGGCGACGTCAACAAGTTCCCGCACCAGGTCTTCGACGCGGATGCACGCTCCCTGCTCACGACCGCGACTGATGGCCCCCAACAGGCCGTTGTAATGGGCAACAATGGCCTGCTCGTCGCCGAACAAGGCGCTGGCGCTGCGAGCGGTGTCGAGCGCCTCATCCACCTTGCCCTGCTCCAGCATGGTCGTCGCCGTCGCCGCCAGACACCGGGCCCGCTCAGCAGGGGGCGCAATGGGCGCACAGCGCTGACGGTCCCCGTCGATCCGTCCCTGGAGATCTGCCCGCACGGTGCGCATGTGCGTTGTCGATGCCGCATCCAGTGCCCCCGAGGCGAGGGCATCGTCGATGAAGCTGACGGCTTCGGCGAGACGGCCCGCCGAGCGCGCGGCTTCGGCCTGCGAGGCCGCCGTCGCCGCCAGATTCTGCAACAGGGTTTGGCGAGTCTCACCCGTGGCGCCGTCGAGAGCGATGGCAAGCAAGCGACGCGCGTCAGCGGTGCGCCCGTCGGTGATGAGACCGACCACGGCGTTGTTGAGCAGCGCCGCCCGCCAATTGGCGACCCGGACTTTCTGCTCGCCGCTGGCCAGCCGGGTGGCGCGGTCAAAGGCAATGGCCGCCCCCTCCAGGTCACCCTGGCGAACGGCCAAGACCCCTCGATTCGAATACAGCCCCGCAACGAGACCCAGCGTCGAGACCTCCTGTGGATTCTGCAGGTCTCGTCGACGTTCATCTTCGCTCAAGCCATCACCGACCCCCAATTGGCGCAGGTACTCACGGGTGATGAGGGCCCGACGGTCGACGGCGAAGCCTGCCTGACTGGTGGTTTCAACGTCGGCATTGGCGCCGTCGACATCGACCCGGACAAACGCGTGGGTCAGCGACATCATGCCCCTGGGGTTGTCCACGATGCCGTTGGCAGCGATGGCAAACACGACGGCTGACGACAGACAGTTGAATTCGCCGGTGCCGACGACAGCGTCCACGCGCGATTGCTGCTCGACGTACCGGCGCAAGACCGTGTCGTGCAAGGCCCGCAAGAGGCGGTCGCCGCGCTTCTTGGCCGTCTTTTGGGTGCGGGCCTGGGCGCGGGCGCCCGCGATGGCTTTCTCGAGCCTGACCTTCTCCTGACTGAGGCTGTCCTCAGGCACCCCAGATGCCAGGAGAGCGGCACTCGCGAGGTCGATGGTGTCGAGGACGCCGTCTTTGGCGTCCTCGATGATCCGGGCTTCCAGCCCCCGTGGTGCTGGCACGGTGAAGCCCGCTGACAGCCTCACATTGGTGGGGATGGCCGTTGGTCGAGCGGCCGGCGCCGACGACCACGCCATCAGACAAGCCATGCTGGTCGCCAACAGCGTGACGAACGTCGACCTCATGTGCTGCTCTCGCGCAGGTATGGCTTCGCGGACCGAACATGCTCGATGAAGGCTGTCGACAATCCGGCCCGCTTGCGGGCACCGACCTCGAAACGGCGCCCCTTGGCGCGAGCGGCCGACAGCGGAAACGGCACATGGGCAAGGTAGGCGCGGAGGTCGTCGTCGTCGGCGTTGACGACCGAAGATGGCGCATCATCGTCGGCGCGCACCAGCCATACCTTCGCCAACCGCACATGGGCGATTTCGTCGTCGTGGACCCTCTGCAGCACCGCGGCGGAGTCGCTGTCGCCACCATCCCTGAAGGCGTCGCGATACAGCATCGTGAAGTCCAGGTTGGCCTGCTCAAGGGTCAGTCCCTGCATGCACAAGAAGGCCCGCAGGGGATCGCTGGACTGACGCACACCGGGCATGAGTTTCCAGAAATACCCAGAGAGGGGCACATCGCCGAAGGCGGCACCGTGGGCCGCCAATCGGTCAAGGTATAACCCCAGGTGCTCCTGCTCTTCGCGCAGCGCCGCGAGCCACCCGCGGCGCAGGGCGAGGGGCGCCGCCTTGAATCGCAGCAGGGCCCACGCAAAGAGTTCGGTCGCCATCAACTCGTGATGGGCGAAGCGCGACAGGCAGATCGCGCGAGCCTCGACGTGCTGCAGGGCTTGCAGGGGCGGCAACTTCTCGCTGCCGTCGACCATCGTCAGCGATGGCGCGCGGACGGGGGATTCGATGTCCTCGACACCGTGAACGTCGTCGACGCCGCCATCTCCGTCGAAGGTGACCATGTCGGGAAAAGTGCGCTTGGCCTGCAGGCTCCCCGACAGCAGCAGGTGCCGACAGGCGTCTGACACGTTCACAACGGCCGATCTGTCGGGCGCGGGCTCGGACATCTCCATCGCTCCATTCTGGCATCGACGACCGCGGGCGCTGCTCCACACCGTCCAGTCACATGTACATACCGCCGTTCACGCTCAGGACGTGACCGGTGATGTACCGCGCCCTGTCGGTCGCCAAGAACGCGACGGCGTTGGCAATGTCCTGCGCGGTGCCAATGGACTTCAGGGGGATCTGCTCAACGATGTTCTTTTTCTGCTCATCAGTGAGGGCAGCAGTCATATCGGTTTCGATGAAGCCGGGGGTCACGGCGTTGACCGTGATGCTGCGGCTGGCGAGTTCCTGGGCCAGCGTCTTGGTCATGCCAATCATGCCGGCCTTGGCCGCGGCGTAGGCCACCTGTCCGGCATTGCCACTCTCGCCAACGACGGACGAGATGTTGATGATGCGACCCCATCGCTGCTTGGTCATCAGTTTGCTTGCGGCACGGGTGCAGGCAAAAGCACCAAAGAGGTTGGTCTGCAGGGTCTTGTTCCAGTCGTCGTCTTTGAAACGCAGCAGCAGACCATCCTTGGAGATGCCAGCGTTGTTGACGAGGATATGGCAGCCGCCGATCCGCGTCTTGACCTCGTCAAAGGCCTTGTCGACGGCGACCGCGTCGGCCACGTCGAAACACATCAGGGTGGCTTCGTGGCCGCCGACCTCTTTGATGAGCCGAGCGGTCTCCTGGGCGGCGGC
>CAJBHN010000817.1 GCA_903952805.1 uncultured Myxococcales bacterium
ACAGCTTTGAAGACAACAACGGCTGCCCCGACCCCGACAACGACCAAGACGGCATTGTCGATGTTGATGACCGCTGTCCGGTGGTGCCTGGTGTCGTGGCCCACCAGGGATGCCCACCGCCAGATCGCGATGGCGACGGCGTCGCCGACAGCGAGGACGCCTGCATCGATGTGCCTGGCCTGGCGGTCTTTCAGGGATGTGGCGACAGAGACCGGGACGGCATCGCCGACAACGTCGACAAATGTCCCGATGAGCCAGAGACCATCAACGGCTTTCAAGACGAGGACGGTTGTCCTGACAAGGGCAAGAGCAAGGTGCTCTTGACCAAAAACAAGATTGAGATTCTTGAGAAGGTCTTCTTCGATTTCGACAAGGCGACCATCCAGAAGCGAAGCTTTGCGCTCCTCAATCAGGTCGTGCTGGTGCTCAAGGCCAATCCGCAGATCGACAAGCTCCGAGTCGAAGGCCACACCGACGCTGACGGCGACGACAAGTACAACTTCAAGCTGTCAGACGCCCGCGCCGCCAGCGTGCGCACCTACCTGGCCGACCACGGCGTCGAAGCGATTCGTCTCAGCAGCGCCGGCTATGGCGAGACCCGCCCCATCGCCGACAACAAGACTGCTGCTGGTCGCGAGAAGAACCGTCGCGTCGAGTTTGTCATTCTCGACGAGACCGACGTCGCCGGTGATGCCAACGAGGTGCGCGGCACCAAGGGTGTCAGCGAGGAGCCGGTGCGTCCGTTCGACACGCCGACGTCTGCCCCGTCGCCCGCGCCGAAGAAGCCCGCGCCGAAGAAGCCCGCGCCGGAGAAGCCCGCGCCGAAGAAGCCCGCGCCGAAGAAGCCCGCCGCAGGAGGTGCACCGTGATGATTCGAGGAATGTGGATGCCCATCGTCGTTGGCTTGCTGCTGTCGTCGTCGGCCGAGGCCGGACGCCTCCGCTGCGTCACGAAGAAGGACCTCAAGGTTTCCCTCCGAAGCCGCGACAAATCGACGTCGTGGGTGATCCTGAAGTCGGGCACGGACATCGAAATCAGGAATCGCGCCAGGGATTGGACCGAGGTGGCCACCGCCGATGGCTTCGCGAGGGCAGCGACGGTCTACCTGACCCAGGCCTGCACGCTGCCACGGGCAGTGCGGTCCACGTCGACGGTGGCGAGGACGTCGGAGCCGA
Organism: uncultured Myxococcales bacterium; assembly: GCA_903952805.1. Classification (GTDB taxonomy): domain Bacteria; phylum Myxococcota; class UBA727; order UBA727; family VGSZ01; genus VGSZ01. The sequence goes on from CAJBHN010000817.1 coordinate 1,176, forward strand.
CGCCCGAATGGGCCAAGGTGCCGGTGGCATCCGCGGCCACGACGTCGCCACCGGCGACGGGGACGGCGGCGGCTCCGGTCGTGTCCATGGTCGAGACGCCGACGGCGGCGGCAAACGAGACTGTGGGTGCGGCGCCTGAGGCCGCACTCGCCAGGGTGGAGCCTGAGTGGGTGGTGCCAAAGGGCGTCATCGTCCGCGCTGCGGATCAGCCGTCGCCCCCCGCTGAGGACACCGTGCAGGCGACGCCGCAAGCGCCGTGGGAGTCTACGGGCGGCGCCTATGAGGATCTGGAAATTGCCGACGTGACCTCGGGCGTCTCCCGACGGTTGGTGGCGGTGCTCGACCTGCGCGCCAACGAAAGCGCGGGCAAGATCGCCGCCGCGCTGACGACGGTGCTCAACGCGGACCTCGGCTCGCGCGACGGGCTGCGCACCATCTCGCGCAATGAGGTGAAGTCGGTCATCGAGCATCAGGCGACGTCGCAGTTGCTGGGCTGTGAGTCCGTCGGTTGCGCGGCAGATTTGGCCAAGCTTCTCGACGCCGAACTGGTCGTGGCCGGCAGCGTCGAGGTCATCGAAAACGCCCATGTCATGAGCGTGTCGCTCATCGACCCGACCATCCCGCGGGTGTTGGGCCGCGAGGAGCTCGCTTGGCGCGGCGATCCGGACGAGATGATCACGGTCGTCGGCCCCATCGTCGACCGGCTGCTGGCTGGCGCTCGAGCTGGCGTGTTGCAGGGGACGGTCGAGGTCTTTGCCCCAGACGGTGCCGCCATCATCGTCGACGGCATCCAAGTCGGTTTGTCGCCGCTTTCGCCGGTGCCGACGTCGGTGGGCGTGCACCAGGTGTTGGTGACCAAAGACGGGTATGAACCTGCCACGCACACTGTGGCCGTCGGTGTCGGCGTCAACACCATCCTGCGGACCCAGCTGATTGAGCAGCCCTACTACACGCAGTGGTGGTTTTGGACCGCCACCGGGGGCGGGCTCCTCGCCGCCGCTGGCGTCGCCGTCGGCGTCACCACGTATGGCGTCCTGGAAAACGCCAAAACCCAATCACCTCGCGCGGTGTTGGGCAGCAAGCCGTAGCGCCGGCTGACAAAGGTGGGGGCGGCGTCGTCGCCCCATAGCCGTCGTCGAAGCCGCGACGGCCGGTTTGGGCGTTACGGGCGCTGGCAATGCTCAATGAGGGCGAGGATCTCGGTCGTGACCTCGTCAAGTGACTTGCTGGTCGTGTCGACGATGACGGCGTCGGCAGCGGGCTTCAGCGGCGCGACCGGTCGCTCAGCGTCTTGCTTGTCGCGGGCGATGATGTCCTGCAGCACGCTGTCGTAGCTGGCGCCGTCGCCCTTGAGATTCAGTTCGGCCAGTCGTCGACGGGCGCGCTCCTCGGGGGCCGCCGTGACGAAGGCCTTGATGTCGGCGTCGGGGAAGACGACCGTACCAATGTCCCGGCCTTCCAGGACGCTCCCGCGACCACGTCGACCCAGGCTGCGCTGCAGCTCGAGGAGGCCATCACG
>CAJBHN010000818.1 GCA_903952805.1 uncultured Myxococcales bacterium
GCCTCACGAGCGGAGCGAGTGGGAACCACGCCGCCCCGGGGCCCGAAGGGTTCCCCTGTGGGCGAGGGGCAAGGTACGCCCCAGAGCTCTTTGAGCGAGCCCACTCCGTGGGCGAAGACCAAAGAGATCTCGGGATCGGCGGCGCTGCGGTCGTCGACGCGCGGGCTGTCGTGGAGATGCTGCGCGTGTTGGCCGGCCACGGTCAGCGGTCCTTGCGCAAAAGGGCGAAGCCCAGGTTGAGGGTCCGATTGGCGGCGTCATACTGACCAGCTTCGAAGTCCGCCGACGCCTGCCCCGCCACGTCGTCCAGGCGAGCGCGCAGGTCTTGACTTTTGACCTTGGCGACGAGGCGGGTGAAGCGCGTGAGCTTGCTTTCCACCAGGGGGCGGTCGATGCGCACCTCGGCCATGCGAGTGATGGCGGCGTCGGCGGCGTCGACGACGCCGACGTAATGCTTGCGCGTCAGGTGGCGGGCACCGCTGCTGAGCAGCCGGTCAATGATGACGTCGTCGCCGACGACAAGACCCTTGGTCGCCATGCCCCCCTGGACAGCCCGCAGGGCCTGTTGGGCGTCCCGTTTGTCTGGGGGTGGGGCGTTGTCGGCGCGACCGGGCGCTTCAGGCTCGGCCTCGGGTGGCGGCAGCGCCTCGGCAGCAGGCTCGGGTGGCGGCGCAGGCTCGGGCGCCGACTCGGGCGCCGACTCGGGCGGCGGCGCAGGCTCGGGTGATGGCGCAGGCTCGGGTGATGGCGCAGGTGGCGGCGCAGGCGCGGGTGGCGGCGCAGGCGCGGGCGACGGCGTGGGTGGCGATGCCTCGACGGCCGTCGGCTTCTGCGCGGGGCGGAGCACAACGAGCGTGATGGCGACACCGATTGTGCCCAGGGCGAGGATAGCCAGGGCGGCCGGCCGCCAGCGTCGTGTGGCCACCGGTTTTGGTGGTGTGTCTTTCGAGATGACCCGCTGCACGATGGCCGTTTCGCTGTCGTGGCTGGCGGGCATGTGCTTGGGGCGAGCGGGGAGGTCAACGGCGCGACCGCCCACGACCCAGGACGCGGAGTCATCGCGAATGTCGTCGACGTGGGGGCCCACCAGGGGTTCCATGTCGTCGTCGAGCCGCCTGGTGGGGGCGTCGAAATCCATCGGCAGCAGATTTGGTGGCGACGATGTTTGGGACGACGGCATTGATGGCGTTGGTGCCTGCTGCCCAAAGGCGACCATGCTCGGCAGGTCGACCGTGGTGGCCTGCTGCGAAAACGGGTCCGCGTCGTTGGCTGACTGGAGCGCCTGCAGGCGCACCAGGATGTCATCGCAGGCGCGGGCGAAGGCGTGGGCGTCGGCAAAGCGACGAGCTGGATCGATGGCCAGCGCCTGAGCGACCAGAGCGTCGACGTCGCTGGGGACATCGCGGCGCAAGGTGGACGGGTGTGGTGGCGGCTGCGCGTTCATACGCTCGAGGAATTCGCCTCCGGCCATGGTCGCCGGCCAGGGCATGCGGCCGACGAGGAGATTGTAGAGAATGATGCCGACGGCAAACAGGTCGGAGCGGTTCGTCGCCGGCAGACCGGCCCAGACCTCCGGTGCGATGTAGTGCCTGGTGCCGAGGGTGAAGCCGGGCAGGGTCAGGGCCAGGGCAATGGTGTCTTCGGCGGCGGCAATGCCGAAGTCGAGGAGGCAGACATCGTCGGGCTCGGTCGCGGTCCTGGCCGAACGGACCATGACATTTCTGGGCTTCAGGTCCCGGTGGATGACGCCGACGTCGTGGGCGGCGGCCAGCCCTCGGCAAATATTGCGGGTGATGCGCACGACGCGCTCAATCGACAGCGCCTCAGCGTCTTTGCCGACCAACTCGCGCAGGGGAGCGCCTTCGATGTACTCCATCGACAGAAAACGCAGGCCATCTTCGTCGTGGAGGTCGTAGACGCGGCACACCCCGTGGTGGGCAACGCGACGGGCCAGCACGATCTCGCGAGTGAAGCGGGCGTTGGCTTCGGCGTGGTCGACCAACGATGCGTGCAGCATCTTCAGGCAGACCTGTTGATTCAGCACACCGTCCTGGGCGAGAAAGACCATGCCCATCGCGCCGCGGCCGAGCTCGCGAAGCAGACGGTATCGACCAATCAGGTCACCTGGTTTGAGCGATTCAGCGTCCCGCACGATCCGATCCTATCGAACTTTTTCATGACTGCGTCGAGGACTATACGCTTGAATCGGATGGTCTTCGTCACCTGGCTGCCACCAGGGTGATGCTCAGGCGCCTGCGCCTGCCGGCAGATATTCACCGCCCTCGTGGCTTTCGACGACCTGACGGAGCACTTTCGTGTACGCGACGTTGACGCAGCCCAAATGGCATTGGCTCGCGCTGTCCTTTTTTTGGATCGGGTCCGGTATTGTGATGCGTAGGACCAGTGCAGGAGTATCAATGATCCGTGTGTTCCTCGTCGCTGTCGCCAGATCCGGGGCCGCCTCTGATGGTGACCTCCTGCTCGCCACACCAATGGTCGGATTGGGCAGCACCACCGACGGCACGGTCAGCCCATGATGGTGCCGACACGATTGCTCGGGGTTGCTGCCTTCGTCCTGGTCGCCGTGGGGTGCACCTCGAAGTCTCCCATCACGTTTGGTATCGGCGTCGTCGAACACGCCGCCTATTTTCCGATCGATGCCAGCACCGTCCACGCGCTCGACCGCGTGGCCATCGATGGGCCCATCAGCTGTGCCTCGTGCCACGTGGCTGACGAAGCCTTCGCCGAATTCTCCTGCGTCTCCTGTCATGAGCACCGCCGGAGCGGACGCGATGCCGATGGCTCAGTTGGCATGGATGAGGTCCACGCCGGCAATTCGGCCTATCGGTACCTGTCGTCTAGCTGCCTCACGTGTCACGCCACGGGCCAGGCCGCCGAGATTTCTCGCGACGCCCACGACGATTTCTTTCCCATTGCCATTGGCACGCCCCACGGTGCGACGTCGTGCGCGGGCTGTCACATTGATGCCTCGTCACGCAGCGTCGTCACCTGCACCGGCTGCCACCAGGACACCGACGGCGACGGCATCGCTGAGCATGACGCCGCCCCGATGGCCGCGGTCCACGGCAGCGAAATGGCCAGCCTGGGCTACGTATGGGACACCGCCAGCTGCCGCACCTGCCACGCTCGCGGTGAAAACCCCGGGCGCCTCGAGCAGCACGAGGCCGCGTTTCCCATCGGCGTCGGCACCATCCACGGCGCCTTTGGGTGCGCCGACTGCCACGGCGCCGCCGCTGACCGGCAGGCCCTGCGGTGCACGAGTTGCCATGAACAACGGCCCGGCGGCGGTGATGCGCATGGGGAGGTCGAAATGCTCGCCGCCCACGACAATGGTGCCGTCCCCGGCTACCAATGGGAGCCTGGTGCCTGCTACGCCTGCCATCAACAAGCCCAGGTCCCGGGCGTCCTTGAGCATGAGCGCTTTTTCCCCATCGGCGCCGGAACCACCCACGCCCTTGGCACCGCCATCGACGACCCGGCTGTGGTCGTGAGCTGTCAGAGTTGCCACCAGGATCCTGCCGACACCCGCAATGTGACGTGCCTGGATTGCCACGCCCACGACGAAGCCGTTTTGGCCCCCACCCACACGCCGTTCCCCGACTATCTGTGGGAGAGCAACAGCTGCGTCTTCTGCCACGAGGGCGGTCAGCGTCGCCTGAATCATCCGTACTTCCCCGTCGACGCCACCACCGTCCACGCCGCCGACAACCCCGACACCCTCGCCATCGACGGCCTCACCTGTGGCGACTGCCACGCCAGTCAATTGCAGCGTCGACTGTTGGCCTGCACGTCGTGTCACGCCCACACCGCGACGGCGGAGGCCACCAACCACGGCGCCGAACTCAGCCGCTTTGGCTACCGGTACGACTCCGGCGCCTGCTTCACGTGTCACGAGGCTGCCCAGGTCCCGGGCCGCCTGGACCACGAGCCCATTTGGCCCCTGTTGGCGCCGTCGGGCAATGGTCGTCATCAAGGCCGGGCCTGCACCGAGTGCCACACCAGCCGCGAAAACCGCGCCGCCAACCTTTCTTGTACCGCCTGTCATGAGGCGACCAGCGCCCAGGATGCCAGAGACGTCCACGGCAGCGCCCGCATGGCCGAGGTCCACGGCGGCATCGGCGGCTACGCGTTTACGCCAACGGTCTGCGTCGAGTGCCATACCGACGGCACCGCGGCGTCGGCGTCGGCGAACCTGCCGCACGACGCCTTCCCCATCGGCGTCGGCGCCACCCACGCTATCGTTGCCAATGGCGGCCAGATCGACTGCATCGATTGCCACACGACTGCGGGCAGCTTCGCGTTGGCGACCCTCGATTGCCGCGCCTGCCATCTGCAGAAAAACGACGGCACCGGCGCCCGCGACGTCCACGGCGAGCCACGCCTTGCTGAACGCCACAGCGCTGTCACCGACTATGCGTGGTCAACGCCAGCGTGCCTGGAGTGCCACCCAAACGGCGAGCCTGCCGGCACCTTTGCCCACCTCGACTTCCCCATCACGGCCGGCACCGCCCACGCTGGCATCGGCTGCAACGAGTGCCACGGAACCGGCGCGCGCACCGACCGCACGTCGCTGCAATGCACCCAATGTCATACCACCACCGTGAACCGCAGCCCGACGCCGGCCCAGATCCACAACGGCGTGCCGACCTTTGGCTCCAC
>CAJBHN010000819.1 GCA_903952805.1 uncultured Myxococcales bacterium
AGGTTGGGGCCGGGCCTCTGACTCGCTCATGACGACAGCGACGTCGGCGCTGTCGGCGAATCGCCGCAGGCCGAACAGCCCACCGGCGACAAGGGTCGTCACCAGCGTCGGCACAAGGGCTCGACCGGCGAGCATGGTTGCCCGCCCCGATGCCGCGCCCCGGATGGCCAACAAAACGCCCAACAGGGCCATCAGGCTCCCGAACGCGAGAGCCACCGGACCGGGTGGCAGTCTGGCTCCCATGGCGTCGGGGGACGACGCTTCGACCTGGTCGGCGCGATGCGCGAGGGCGGTCGCGAGATTGTGCTGAACATCATCGTCGAGAGGAGCCCGGCGGGCGGCGGCGAGTAAATGCAGCACGGCGGCACCAATGTCGTCGGCCGACAGGGCGAGCGTGCCCAGATTGTAGTGCAGTCCCGATGAGGCCTCCGCGTCGCTGGCAGCGAGTTCATCGTGGATGGCTTGGTATTGGGCCCGAGCCGCGTCGAGCTCGCCGTGGGCGGCAAGGCGTTCGGCGTCCTTCACGCGTGGGTCGGAGGCGGTCGCCACCAGCAGGGCCACGAAAGCGAGGTTCATGCGGCACCGTCCACGTCCACGTCCACGTCGACAAGCCGAGCCAACAACTGCTCGACGGCCTGGCCCTTGGCGCCGCCGGGGGCGAAGCGGGCTGCTTCCGCCGCGACAATGGCCGTGACGACGTCAGTGGCGAGCCCGTCACTGAGACCGCGATTCATCAGCAGCGGGGGCAGGGCTTGGCTGTCGCTGGCGCGAACGTCGTCACCGCATCGCTCGGCCAAGGCGTCCAGCAGCAACCGGTGGGCGGCGGCGACGTCGACAGCAGCACGGGCCTTCAGGGCTGCGGCGGCGCGCTCGCGGCGCCGGCGGTCGCGCTGTCCAACCACGCTGTCTTGCGCTGTTCGTCGACGACGACCGAGCACGCCGGTCAGCACTCCCAGCGCAGCGACGGCGCCACCGAAGACCGGTGCCAGGCCGAAGGCCGCAGCCTGACGCACGTCAATGTCGAGGGCGAGTGGTCGCGCGCCGGCGGCGATGGTCTGGCGTCGGCCGGTTGACGACGATGGAGCAGCCGCGCCGCCTGCACCGACGACGACGGCCAGGGGGGCTGTTTCTCGAGTGACATAGCGGCCTTCAGCAGGGTCAAATACGACCATCGTGAGCGACGGGATGACGACCCGGCCCGCCCGCGCGGGCTGGATCAGGGTCTCTTCGACGACGCGCCCGGCGACGAGCCCATCGCTGTCGCGGCGTTCGCGGCGAGCGGTGGGCGGAAAAATCCGGGCGCTGCCGTCACCAGCCCATTGGGGAAGCACGAAGCCCTCAGTGTTGCCCCACCCAACGACCTCGACGACCAGTGCGAAAGGCTCGCCCAACTTGACAGTCGTGGGTCGCACCGACGCCCTGAGTTCGATGTGCCCGACGTTTTCGGCGTGGAATCCGGGTGGCGCTGGCTCGGGCAAGGGTTTGACGTCGACGGTGACCGCCGCTGAGCGAACCCGGACATCCTGACTGCGCGAAAAGAATGAGCCCGACGGCGAGACCTCGAATTCGAGGGGCGCCAGGTCGACCTTGCCTGGCTGGAGTCCGAAGAGGGCGTCGCGGGTCAGCGGATACACGTAGAAGGCGCGCCCCTGCAGCACCCGTTGGCTGGCTTGAGGTCGCACGCCGTCATCAATGGGCAGGCAGGCAAAGCCCGCCGGCTTTTGGCCCGGGACGCGCGGATACTGACCCAGGGGTACCTGGCTGTAGACCTCGCCCACGACGGTGATCTGCTCGCCGATGAAAGCCGCAGCCTTGTCCACCCGCAATTCGGCGAAGAGGCGAGGCAGGGTGTCACCGAAGCGGGCTCCCGGGATGGCGCTGTCGATGGCGCGGGCGTCGACGGCAGCTTCGTCGGCGACCGCTGGGGGCGCGCCATCGGTGTCGTCGCTCGCCGGCGCGCTCGACGAGACATGGTCTTGAGCTTTGGGCTTGCCTGCTGGGCCGCCGACGACGCGAATGGCAATTGGGGCTGCTCGGGCGGTGGTGCCGCCGAGGCGCGCGGTGGCCTCGCCAATCTGCTTGGTGCCGGCTTCTGTTGCCTGCAAAACGAAGGTCCGCCGATGTTCGACCACAATGGCGCGGCGTCCGCCGATCGTTGAGAAGCTCGCTTGCTGTGACTCGCTTTCCCTCAGGACCGCAAAATCCGTCAGGTCGGGCAGGTCGAACTCGTCGACGGCATCTTGGCCGTTGACCGACAACACCACGTCGAGTTGAAAGCTGTCGCCTCGTTTCACCGTCGTGGCGTTGGCAAACATGCGCAGACCCAGTGCGCTTTCGGCATGAGCACGCAGCGAAAATAATGCGCACGCGACCCACATCGCGATCGACAAGTACCGAAAGGTGCCCATCACCAATCCTTGCCCGCAGAGGGGACTTGTCGTTCGGTGCCGCGCATCTCGAAGGGCGACAGGGGACGCTCGCGCGACCGAATGCCCTTGAGTTGACGCTGGGCCTCCTCCTTGCTTGTCGGCTTGGCTTTCAGTGCTTCGCCCTTGCCCGGGCTCTTGTCTTCGCCTGGCTTGTCCTGCTTGCCGGGGGTGGGCTCTGAGGGCTTGTCGGCGTTGTCTGCCTTTGGCTCCTCGTTCTGCTTTTCGGGCTGGTCGTCGTTGTCCTGTTTGTCGTCTTCTGCGCCTGCAGGATTCTTCTCGTCGCCAGACTTGTCCTGTTTGTCCTTGCCGCCGTCCTGCTTCTGCTGGTCGCCGTCCTTTTTGTCCTTGTCTTGATCCTTCTCGTCCTTGTCGCCATCACCGCCTTCGGAGGGCGGCGGCTTGGACTGCTGCTGCATGGTCAGGGCGCGCTGGAGATTTCGGCGAGCGCGGTCGTTGTGCGGGTCGGCGACCAGGGCTTTGCGCAACAAGCTGATGGCGTCGTCGATCTTGCCGCCAACGAGTGCGGCATTGCCGGCTCCCAGGCGGGCTTCGCTGGCAAGGCGTTGGTCGCGTGCCAGGGTGGCTGCGCGCTCAAAAGTGGCCAAGGCGTCGTCGACGTCTGGCGGCGCCGGGCCTTGGGGAGCTTCGGCCCCCTGGTCTGGCGCCGACGTCTTTGTCGTGGTCGCCGATGTGGCTTCTTTGGCCGCCGCCATGGCCCGCAACGTCAGGGCCTGGCCGACGTCGTATTCGACGACGGCACGCTCGTCGTCGGTGACGGTGACGGCGCGTCGGAACCGTTCCAGGGCCATGTCGATGTCGCCATGGTCCAGTGCCCGCTGCCCGGCGGCGAGGTTTGGTTCGGCACGAGAGAATACCGGGGTTGCGTCGCCGACGGCCACGGTCGACGACGATGCATCGCCAGTGGTGGCGCCGGCGACCACCAGGGCCAACAGGAGGATGCTCATTGGTACCCCGTGACGGTGGCGCGCTCAGGCACCAGGAGCCAGAGCATCATCATGAACAACCCGACAGCCAACAGCGGCCACGACGCATCGGCATAGTCGACCACGGTCCGAGATTCGAGTTCCCGTTTCTCCAGCGACGCCACCTTGGCGAAGACCTCGTTCATGCCCAGGTCGGTGGCGGCGGTGCCGTCAACGAAGGCGCCGCCGAGGTCGCTGGCTGCCCGGGTGAGGATCTCGGGGCTCATGCGCGTCAGCACGGTTTGTCCCCTGCCGTCTTTGACGTATCCGGTGACCTCGCCGCCAACGTTGGTGACAGGTATGGGCTCGCCCAGGGTGCTCCCGACGCCGATGACGACGACGACAGCGCCAAGCTTTTTCAGTTCCTCGCCCACGGGCTTGAGTCCCTCACCGCCGCCCTCCAGCAGGTCATGATCCTCGCCGTCGGAGACGACCACGACGACACGGCCGGCGCGGCCGACATCCGCGGTGCCCACGTTGGCGGCGGCATCTTCAGCGGCGAAGGCGTTGCGGGCAACCTCAAGGCCGGCAGCCAAAGCACTGCCTCCCTGTGCCACCGTCTCGGGCGAGAGGTCGCGCAAGAACAGTTGGACGGCCTCGGTGTCGGTCGTCAGCGGGCACTGGACAAAGGCAGTGCCGGCGAAGGCGACCACGCCGACGCGATGTTCCGACAACGATGGCAGTGCGGCACTGATTTCAGCTTTGGCCCGCTCGAGGCGGTCGGGTCGAACGTCCCTGGCCCGCATGGATCGGGATACGTCGACGACAAAGAGAAGATCAAGGCCGCGCCGTGGCATCAAGCGGGGCGCGCTTGGCCACATGGGCGCCATGGCCGCCGCGGCGATGGCGGCCAGCGCCACCAACGTGATGCGAGCGCGCAGACGTCGGCGCTGGACCGAGGCGCCGGCCACGAGCGTGGGCACCAGACGCAGATGCACGAGGTGAGAGAGCCTCAAGTGACGCAGGCGCTCGTCGCGCACCATGAGCCACAACATCGCCGGCAGGACGGCGAGCACAAGGACCAGAAACGGAGAGCCCAGCTTCACAACGTCTTCATGGTGCTGTTGTCGCCTTCGCCCTGCAAGGCCCCAATCATGGCGCTCGTCGCTGAGTACGGATGTGGGTGCCATGCATACATCACCAAGCGGCCGATGGCCAAATATGACCGAAGTTGTCCGCGGGCGTCGTCGGCAGCTAGGCTGCGCCGAACGTCTGGCGGCCGAAGGTCGGCGACAAGACGGAGCGGAGTGCGCAGTGGTCTACTTCAGCCCGGCGACCAAAGAGATTACGGCCAAGATTGTTTTTTACGGCCCTGGCATGTGCGGCAAGACCACGAACTTGCAAAAGGTGCATGAACTCATGCGCCCGCAGATGAAGTCCGAGCTGGTCAGCGTCGCGACCGAGACCGATCGCACCATCTATTTCGACTTCCTGCCTGTGAAGTTGGGCAAGATCGCCGGGTTTGATTTCGTCGTGCGCTCGTTCACGGTTCCCGGACAGCCGTACTACGCCGAGACGCGAAAAATGGTGCTCCAGGGGGCCGACGGCCTCGTGTTTGTTGCCGACAGCCAGCGCTACATGCTGGACCAAAACAAGGACAGCCTCCTCGACCTCAAGCGCAACATGAAGGCGAATGGTCTCGACTATTCAACGATGCCCCTCGTCATGCAGTACAATAAGCGTGACCTTCCCGACTGTTTGTCTGTGCAAGACCTTGAGGCTGCGCTCAACGATCGGCACGTGCCATATTTTGAGGCTTCCGCCTTCAAAGGCATCGGCGTCGTCGAGACGCTGAAGGCAATCACGATGTCCGTCTTCAAGCATGTGCGAGACGGCGGACTGCAAAACATGGGTCGACCGGGTCCGGCTCCGGTGGGGGCTCCGCCGTCAGAATCTGCCGGTCGGTCGTCAGCGGCCCCGCTTGGCGCTCCGGCGCCCGTGGCGTCGATGGCTTCAGCGTCGATGGCGAGGTCAGCCATGCTGCCGCGGCCGCCGACGCAATCCGGGACGGCGCCGCGGCCCGCTCCTGCGCCGGTCGTCGCGCCGGAGGCCTTGAAAAACTCGCTGGGGGCATTGATCGCCAACGCCCAGGAAGGGTCGGCGCCGATGCCTTCCAAAGACGACATCGGCATGCAGGAGTTTCAGAACCTGGCCGTCCTGCATCACCGACTCGCTGAGCGGGTCGCCCAGCTTGAAAAAGAGCTGACCCGTGTGGCGCAGGAGCATCAGGACCTGAAGCGGATCGTTGGCCGCAAGCTCATGGGATGAGTCTCCCTGAATCCAGCGCCTGTGTCCTCATCGTGGATGGCTTCGAAGAGATCGAGGCTGTCACCGTTGTCGACGTGTTGCGCAGGGCGGGAGTGCAGACCAGTGTGCTTGGCGTCGAGCACCGCAAGGTGACCGGCAATCACGGCATCACGCTCAACGTCGACGCGTCGCTGCAAGACGTGGTGAGCCTTGGCGTTCGATTTGACGCCGTGGTGTTGCCCGGCGGCATGCCTGGTGCTGCTCGATTGCGCGATAGCGACTTGGTCAGGGACTTTGTGCTCACCCAGGGAGCGCAAGGGGCGATCCTGGCGGCCATCTGTGCGGCGCCCATCGCGCTGGCGCACTTTGGGGTTTTGCAGGGACGCCAGGCGACCTGCTTTCCCGGCTTCGAAGCCCAACTTGGTGGGGCCTGCGTCGTCAGCGACCGGGCCGTCGTGATCGATGGTGGCGTCATGACAAGCCGAGGCCCTGGCACGGCCATCGAATTTGCGTTGGCGTTGGTGGCTCGCCTGGTGGGGCCCGACGTCGCCGTCGACCTCGGACGTCGACTGCTGGTGCAGGTCGCCGTCTGACGTGATGGGCCTTCTGGGTTCGTTCAATTTGGGAGAGTACGTCAGCCATGAAACACGCCGTTCCCCATGACCTTCCCATCGAAGCCGCCAGGCAGGCGGCGAGTGCTGCCTTGCAGGCCTATCAGGCTCGCTTCGCCGACTACCACCCCACCATCACCTGGCTCAACGACACCAACGCCCAGGTGATGTTCAAGGCCAAAGGCGTGACGCTGAAGGGCTCCTTTGAGATCCTCGCCGACCGCATCGAGATGGACATGGAGGTTCCTCTTCTCCTGCGCATGTTCCGGCAGAAAGCCATCGACGTGGTTGAGGGTGAAATCACGAAATGGGTCACCAAGGCCAAGAGCGGCCAACTCTGACCCTCCAGCCGTGACCGAGGGGCAGACACATGGTACGAGAAGGCGTGAGACTCTTGTCTTGGTTGCCGTTGCTGCCTGCCATCTTCGCCGTCGGTTGCGTCGACTGTCGGCCGGTGCAGACTCGTGACCTGGATATTGATTGCGCGGCGTTGGCGTCGTTTCGGGGCGAACTTCACCTTGATAGCGCCGACACCTGGCGCAGCTTCCTCAGCGACCGCTGTCTGACCGACAGCAGTGCGGCCGACATTGACGCCGCCGTCGATGCTGTCGACTTCACCGTCGAAGCCGTCTTTGTCGCTCGTGGTGTGCGCAGCGGTGTCGCACGCTGTCTCGAAAGCCGGAAGGTTG
>CAJBHN010000820.1 GCA_903952805.1 uncultured Myxococcales bacterium
TGGTCGGCAGCCCTGCTCGGGCTGGGCGCCATCGGTAGGCGTCGCCGTCGCCAGCCATGAGCGCGACGGCCCGATTCTGGCCGCCTGCCGCTGCCCGGGCGGCCCTGGTGGCCCTGGCGCTGCACGGATGTGAGTGCACGTCGGGGGTCAACGCACCTCTCCCCACACCGGAGTGCGCCTTCGACATCGACTGCGGCTTCGGCCAGGCCTGCCGTGCGGGCCTGTGCGTCGCTGTTCTGCCCGTCAATGACGGCGAGGGCGAGGGCGACATCGGCGAGGGCGAGGGTGAGGGCGAAGCCACCAGCCAGCTGGTGGTGGCTCCTCCTTCCATCTCGATGCCCGAGACCTCCATCGGCGTCGCCGTCACCGCCACCGCCCAACTGGTCAACATCGGAGATGCGACCCTCACGGTCGGCAGCATCGGCGCCAATCAGTCGACCTTCACCGTCGTCGAGCCGGCCGTCGGCGCCACGCTGGGCCCGGGCGCATCACGCCCCCTGACGGTGCGCTTCACCCCCACGGCAGCAGGCTCGGCGTCGGCCATCGTCACCGTCGTGGCAGGGTCGTCGACGGGCACGCTGCAACTCAGTGGCAACGTCGCCGCCGTCGTCGTCGACGGCGCCTTCGTCGCCCGCGTCGGCCCCGACGACGCCGGCGTCGGCCGACCCGACTGCCAATGCAGCACGGCGGTCTCACCGGCCAACGTCGACCTCGTCTACGCCGTCGTCGGCAGCGCCAGCCGCTGTCAACGGCCAGGCAACATCAGCTGCGGCGTCGACGACACCTGCGCTCCCTGCAATCTGGGCGCGCAAGGCCAGGCGCGCTGGCGCTCGGGCCGCACCGAGCAAGCACGCCAGGGCGAGACCCTCATCGTCGACGAGGAAATCATCCACGCCGGCACCGGCGCCGACGGCGACTTCACGGTGCAAGCCACGCTGAAAGACGACTGCACGGCGCTGATGGGGTCGTTGAGCAACACCAGCAACCACACGTGCTGCACGTTCATCGACTGCGGCACGGGCGCGCCGCTGGCCTGCTACCCGTACGTCGAGCCCATCTCGTGCGCGACGGACTGTCAGGCCTTCGTCACCTTCGCCAGCAACGACGATGACTGCCTGGCCCGGGGCCCGGTGCTGGTGCGGGCCCGCCTGAGCATCGACGGGACCGAGCGACAATTCTGCGGCACGATGACCCGTGACCAGACCGTCGACATCGCCACCGTCGCCCGCCGCAACGGCGCCTTCAGCATCGCCAGCCTCGGAGACTTCGCCGAGGTCACGCCCGGTGCAGCCTGCCCATGAGTCACCCCGATCCAGTGAGCCCCATGCGCCGCGTCGACGTCACCGCCCTGCTGGATACGCTGCTGCAGCCGGCCCGGTTCAGCGACGTCGCCGAAAACGGCCTGCAGGTCGAAGGCACCGACACCATTGAACGCGTCGTCTGCGGCGTCACCGCCAATCTGGCGTTGATCGACGCGGCCATCGACGTCGGCGCCCACGCCATCGTCGTGCACCACGGCCTGGTGTGGGGCGGGGGCATCCGTCGCCTGGACGGTTGGCTCAAGACCAGGGTGCAGCGACTGCTGCAGGCGGGCATCAACCTGTACGCCTACCACCTGCCCCTCGACGCCCACCCAGACGTCGGCAACAACGTCGGCCTCGCCCGCGCCCTCGGCGTCACCGACGTCGTGCCCTTTGGTCGGTACAAGGGCCAGCCCATCGGCTGCGCTGGCGCATTCTTGCCAAGCCTGACGCTGCCCCAACTGGTCGACCGGGCCCGTCAGGACGTCGTCGGCCACGCCAATGGCATCAGCGCCTTCGGCGACGCCAACCGGCCCCTGCGCAGCGTCGGCTTGTGCAGTGGCGGCGCCCCCGACCTGCTGCATGAGGCCATCGGCCTTGGCCTCGACGTCTATGTCACTGGCGAGGTCACCGAATACGTCAAGGCCGTCGCCGAAGAGAGCGGCACCGCGTTTGTCGCCCTTGGTCACCACGCCACCGAGCGCTTCGGCCCCCGCGCCCTCGCGGCCACCTTGCGCACCAGCGGCCTCGACGCCCGCTTCATCGACATCGACAACCCGGCATGACGCAGCCCCGACGCCGCCAGGGGTCCTTCCTGCTGGCCTGCGCCGCCAGCGGCCTGTGCCTGGCCTGCACCCCCTCCGGCGACGACGGCGTCGGCGACGGCGTCGACGACACCAACGAGCCCCCCGTGGCCCGCCTGGTGGGCCCCCAGCTCGCACGGGTTGGTCTTGCCGCCACCTTCGATGCTTCCGACAGCGACGACAGCGACGGCGCTGTCATCGTCATCCGCCTGCTGCTCTCGGACGGCTCGCCGCAGGTCGAGTCGGTCGACGGTGGCTCCTTCGACCACATCTTTGAAGCCGCCGGCCGCGTCATCGTCCGCGTCGAAGTCGAAGACGACAACGGTGCCACCGCGGAAGCCGAAATCGACGTGGTCGTCGTCGATGGCGATGTCGAAGGCTGCGGTTGCGACGCCCTCTGCCTCGACGACTGCATCTGCGCCAACAGCACCTGTCTGCTGCGCGCTACTTCAGCCGACGAGGTTCCACGCGCCATCGAAGGCGCGCTGGCCTGCCCCTGAGGCGCCGTGACAGGCCGTGCCTCGTCGTGGCCACGTCCTCGGCGCTTCGCAGGCCCAGGAGGAGCTGGGCGGTCGCGAGCACAGCGCTGAGCGAAGCGCTGAGCGAAGCGCCGAGCGAAGCGAACGGCGCAAGCCAGCAAGCGAGCGAGCGGAGCGGAGCGGGCCCCGCGAGCACAGCGCTGAGCGAAGCGAACGGCGCAAGCAAGCGAGCGGAGCGAGCCCCGCAAGCGCAGCGAGCGCCATCCACGCCGCCCGCGAGGGCACAAAATATTGTGGCTCCGAAAATCGGCCCGCCGATTTTCGGAGCCCCAATAGAAAAA
>CAJBHN010000821.1 GCA_903952805.1 uncultured Myxococcales bacterium
ACGCCAGGGCTCTCCACCTGGAACTACGGCGGCTTCAATGTGACGGTCCGTGGCTATACCCACCTGCCCGTTGACGTCCCCGGCCATGGCTCGCTCGGACGACGGCTGGTGCTGGCCAATCGCTTTACCGTCGACGGCGTGGTCGGCGACATTCCCGTGCAGGAGCTGGCCCGCGCCGACAGAAAGAGCCGATGCTCGAAGCGCTCAGCGACGGAACGCACCGTCTTGGTGAACTTCGAGTCGATGGCGTACTTCGACCCGCTCGACGGCGCCGCGTGATGGGCCTCGTCGAGGATGAGCATCGAGCCCGGCGAGAACACCCCCAGCCAGTCACGCAGCGGCGCGGCGTACTCCTCTTCGCGCAACAGGGCGTGCGAGATGATGAAGCGCGTGTGGGAGTTCCATGGATTGACGCCGAAGCCCTGTTCCCGACGACGACGGGCGACGTACTCGCGGTCGAAAATCTCAAAGCGCAAACCGAAGCGGGCATCGAGTTCATCACGCCACTGCAGCACAACCGATGGCGGCGCGCTGACAACGACGCGACGCACCTTCTGGCGCATCAGCATCTCGCGCAGAATGAGGCCGGCCTCGATGGTCTTTCCCAAGCCGACGTCGTCGGCGATGAACAGGTTTACACGAGGCAGTTCCAGGGCTTTGCGAAGCGGTTCGAGCTGGTACGCCTTGACGTCAATGCCAGCGCGATAGGGAGCCTGAAACAGACGCGGGTTCGTCGACGTCACGCAGCCCCAGCGCTGGGCGTGCAGGTAGGCGGCAAACATGCGGGGCTCATCGAAGCCACGGGCGGCGACAGACTTCCACGAGCTGCCGTCAACGACCTGGGCGTCGAGTTCACGCTCCCACAGAATCTCCAGGGGCACCCCCTGGGCGTCGTCATCGAGGCACGACAGCCGAACCAGGGTCTGATGCTCCGCCTCCGGTGGCGGGACAACGTCCTCGACGAGGTACTGGCGGGACCGGACCCGCACGACCTGTCCAACCTGTGGCGTCATGCAGCCCTCCACGCGTCGCCAAACATCGTCGCTTCTGCATTGGACCGCGCCATCACCACTCCCAGATCCTTAAACGGGGCCACTCGTGCGTCGATGGTGACGCCTGCTGCGACGGCCATGTGGCGCTCCCGACCCCGTCCGAACGACGCCGTTATGGCACAGACGACCTCGGCGGGTCGACGCCACCCGTCGAGGCAGCCACGGCAGCCGGACGAGACGGAGGGGCCAGCGCTTTTCCGCCAACCCCGCGTGTCGTCGGCCCGCAGCCACGACGTGACCGCCTGACCACGGCCTCCAATCGCACCATTCGCGCCACGAACCCGACGACGTCTGAGCGCCTGGATGCGTCTTTTCGAGGAACACCCATGCCGTCGGCGACGCAGGTGAAGCCCGATGGGATGCCTCTGGAACATCGGTGACTTGCCTCATGTAAGCGGACAGCGCACCACGCCGCGGCAGCCGGCAGCGGCGCCGCCACCGGAGCGGGCTCGGGCTACTCGGGCAGGTCGCCGATGACGCAGGCGTCGTCGTCCTCGCCCGCGAGCGCCCGCCCCGCCATCTGGTCCTTGTTGGCGGCATCGAACCCGGCAGCAGCGATTAGATGCTCAAGCCAAGGCCCGTGGCTCCCAGGGAACAGCGCGCACAGCTCAGCCCCAGCACCACCCCGCTGTTCCGCGACGTGGCCTGGGTCGCGGTGTACGTCGACAGGATCGTGGTGCGGCACGCCGCACGTGCTGCACCTCGTCAGGCGGTGCGACTGGCACCTCGGCTCGCTTCACGGCATCCGGCAGGCCAGACCTCGACACTCCAAGCGCTGCTGCAACGCGCCTCATCGGGAACCGGCCTTTCCCAACGACGAGCGCGGCAGCATCAACCCCTCTTCCCCGGCAAGCTCGATTCCATCTTTGAGGATTTCGGCTTCCATCGTCTTCTTGCCGAGGAGGCACTCAAGCTCCCGCTGACCTTCGCTCGCAGGTCCGTGACCTCGGTCTCGGCGACCACGCGCTCGTCGGCCTCCCGCGCGGCCAGAGCACCTTCGTCCTGTATGTGCTTCCACTCAAACACCAGGGACGACCAGATGCCGTACCTCCTGGCGACCGCCGAAATGCTGCTTCCAGGCGCCTTGGCCTCCTCCAGCAGGCTCAGCTTCTGCTCGGTCGTGAAGCGCCGCTGCTGGCCGCTTCGGGGTGGGTCGAAGGTCTCGACGATGGGTGTCTCTGTGACATTCATACATCCGTCCTATGCGTTGGCGCGATGGACCGGGTCTTCGGGGGGCTACTCCACGACGAGCCACGCAGCTGTCCCTCGGGCCCGCTCCACGCGAGAAAACTCATAGAGTGGGGCGGATGCGTTAAACGATTGTACTTGCCGACCTGGCCGCTCGACACCGCCGAGTGATATGAGCCTTCGTTTTAAAAAGTGAGCGAACTCGGTTCGAAGTTCGGACCTGCTGTGTTACTTGACGCAGTAGTCGACGAGGGCGAGGGCGTTAAAAACCAAGCAGGGGTGGGTTCCGCATGCGAAGATTTGTCAGGGCGCTCATTGGAGTCACGGTCCTCCTCACGGCCTCGCTCGCCTCCGCTCAGGACGGTGCAGGCACGGCACCAAACCCTGCGGGCACGCCTTCACCGGCGGTTAGCCCGCCCGTGGTCCGCGTGGCCGTTTACGATCTTGCGCGGAGCGACATCGAGCCACGCGTCGGCACTGTTTTCACGATGGCGCTGATGAACGAGCTCCGAAAGCTCGACCGGACGAGCGTGATCGGGATGGACGAGGTCAAGGCGATGCTTGACCTGGAGGCGCAGAAGCAACTCGCCGGCTGCGAGGCCGACTCGTGCCTCTCTGAGATTGCCGAAGCGCTCGGCGCCGACATCATCGTCACCGGCAGCTTGGCGCGCGTAGGCGGCAACACGTTCATCGCGCTGAAAAAGATTGAGCAGCGCTCGGCGACGGTCGCGGCCCAGTTCACGCGCAAGCTCGACGACGCCGGCGGTGAAGAATTTCTCGCGATGATTGGTCCTGCCGTCGCCGAGTTGTTCGCCGATCGCCCTCTCCGCGCCGGGCAGGTGCGCGGGGTGCCGAAGTCCATCGCTGCACGGCTGTTTCCGCCGCCGCTCGACCCCTGGATGTTCTGGACGGGAATGGGCACAACGGTGGTCGGCGTTGCAGCGACCGCGGCGAGCGGCGCCATCCTCGCCGACCGTTTTTTCGCGTTCGATGCGCTCCGAAATGCCGGAACAGCGAAAGGCAGTGAACTCCTGCCGGCCAAGGCCACGGCGGAGGGGTGGGCGATGACGACTGTCGGCCTCGGTATCGGCGCCGGGATCGTCGGTCTGTCGACCGGCATCGCCTGGTTCTTCGTCGACTGGGGCGAAGGTGACGAAAACGGTTGACCGTTGTGACTAAGGCGCCGTCGTCGGCGTGACCCGCACGAGGAAGCGTTGGCACGCGTCGGTGACGTAGAGCGTGCCTTCGTCGTCGACGGCGATGGCGTCGATGCAGAACGAGGCGTTCTCGGGGAACGCCGTTCGGTCGCCGCCGCCGTAGACGGTGATCACCTGGTCGTCGCCGTCGGCGTCGCCGTCGCCGTCGACGTTGGCGATGAGTTTGACAGTGGTGCGGGAGGCGACGAACAGGTTGCCGAACGCGTCGACGGCGAGACCGCCAGGTTGGTCGACGGGGAAGTTGCGGGCCGGGCGGCCTTCTCCGGCCGAGGAGGCAGAGCCGTCGCCGATCACGACGGATTCGCGACCGGCCTGCGCGCGCACGACGCGACCGTTGTTGACGTCGGAGACGTAGACGGCGCCGCTGGCAGCGACGGCGACGGCGGCGGGGCCATCGAGGAAGCCGGGAAACGAGCCGCGCACGCCGCAGCGGCCGGCGACCGTCGGGCCGAGCGTGCCGTCGACGGTGAGCCGGCGAACGCAGTGTTGCGTCTGAAAGGAGACGACGAAGGTATCTGTCGAAGGGTCATAAGCGATTCCCGACGCGCCGTTCAGGTTCGCTGCAATAGAGGTTTCAGTCCATTCGTCGATCGGCTCACTGACGCCGTCGCGATCGAGGTCGGTCTGCACGACGCGCAATACGCCAGAGCCGCTCTCGGGAATCACGAGAGTTCGATCCGTTTGGCGAAATGCAAAGCCGTGGGACGCGGACTCCGGCGAACCAAGGATTCCCGGACTCTCCACGACCGCTCGCCCGAAATCAAACCACAACGCTCCTCCATCGAACGTTGTGCCGAGGAGTCCACTGTTCTGTACTGGGAGAAGGCCAGTCAAACGCGCGGGTACCGCTCGGGCGAAATCACCGAGGCCGTCGGGAACGAGTGGGTCCACGACAAGAATCTCCCGCGGCGCCGAGGACAGGGATGCGTGAAGAATCGAATCGCGCCCGAGCGCGTAGACCCCTCCACTCGGCGCGGAAGATATCGCGACAAGATCAATTGGAAGAACGTAGTCACGAAGCGAAAAGCCCCTCATGTCCCTCACTTGGAGAATGCTCGAACCCGGTCCGAAATTAAACGCGACGTAGACGAGGTCTTCGCTGGAGTAGGCAACACCGAAGACGCCTGCTGAAGACGCTTGGTCTCCAAAAGGGGTAAGCAGTCCAAGGTTGTCGATTTTGTAGATAAAAGGCGGCGCAGAATCAATATCCACATATATTATCGAGCCATCTTGGGCTATTGTGATGCGACCAGGATTGCAGAGATTCGACTCCAATGCAGGACCTGCTCGTGTGGGCTCGCATGCCTCGCCCGGCCCTGCGATCGTGGTCGCGGTTCCGTCGGACGTGACGCGCACGATGATCGGAGCAAGAGCGCCGTCTTCAAAACCAGATCCGAAGATGAAGTTGCCCAGGGAATCAACGGCGAGGCCGTATTGACCGCCGGGAGTCGTAGAAACACGCGTCAATTTGCCATTGCGATCGATTCGAGTAACACCTTGTCCACCAAGATAGAAATCCCCATCCGGTCCAACGGCGAGTGATTTCGTGCCGCCAAGTGGCACTGTGACGACCGTGCTGTCCCCGGGCTTAAAAAGCATCACCTTTTCAGAGTCGGCGATAGCGATTCGACCGAATCCGTCGGCGGCGATTGCGGCAATACCTGTCGCGTCCAAGATCACCTCCACACCCTCTTGGCGACCTAACTTGCCACCGACCAGGAGTTCGCCATCCCAACTTTGCGTGCGACAGCTCGCGCATCCGTCAACGCGATTCTGGTTCGAATCGTCGCACTGCTCGCCGACATCGACGACGCCATCACCGCAACGCTCGACCTTGCGGCAATCCGCGGTGCAGCCGTCGCCGCTGACGGTGTTGTCGTCGTCGCAGCTCTCGACCCCCACGAAAACCGAGCCATCACCGCATACATTCGACTGACACGAGTTGCGGCATGCATCGCCTTCGACGCCGTTGACGTCGTCGCAGCTCTCGGCGAACGCGTTGACGAAACCGTCGCCGCAGGCGGCGACCACGCAACTCGACAGACAATCGTCGCGGTTGTCGGCGTTACCGTCGTCGCACTCTTCGTTGAGCAGATCGACGAAACCATCGCCGCAGCGGTTCAGATCGCACGAACGCAAGCAGTCATCATCGTTGTCGGCGTTGCCGTCGTCGCATTCTTCGCTGGCGGGATTCAAGAAGCTGTCACCGCACGTATTGGCCCGGCACGTCGTCAGGCAGGCGTCGTTCTCCGAACCATTGCCGTCGTCGCAGCCTTCGCCGGCCTGCGCGATGCCGTCGCCGCAGCGCGGCGCGCGGCAGGCATTCGTGCAGCCGTCGTTGTCGACGCTGTTGCCGTCGTCGCAGTCTTCGTCGCCGCCGCGAACGCCGTTGCCGCAGCGTGACGGCGTGCAGTTGCTGTCGCAGCCGTCGCCATCGAAGACGTTGCCGTCGTCGCAGCCCTCGACCCCGGCGCGAATGGCGTTGCCGCACGCCGATGCCTTGCAGTTGCTGTCGCAGCCGTCGCCGCTGGCCGTGTTCCCGTCGTCGCATTCTTCGTTGCCGGCGCGAATCCCATTACCGCATCCGGTGGTAATGCAGCCCCGGTCGCAGCCATCGCCGTCGACGGCGTTGCCGTCGTCGCAGGGCTCGACCCCGGCTTCGACAAAACCGTCGCCGCAACGCGCGGGCAGACACGTCGTCAGGCACGAGTCGAGGGCGGATGCGTTGCCGTCGTCGCAGGCTTCGTCGGCTTGGCGAATTCCGTCGCCGCAGCGCGGCGTTCGGCACCCGTTTGTGCAGCCGTCATTGTCGATGCTGTTGCCGTCGTCACAGGCCTCGTCGCCGCCACGAACGCCATTGCCGCAGCGAGAAGGCGTGCAGCTGCTATCGCAGCCGTCGCCGTCGATGGTGTTGCCGTCGTCGCACGTCTCCGTCCCTGCGCGAATGCCGTTGCCGCACGACGGCACCTTGCAGTTGCCGTCGCAGCCGTCGCCGCTGTTGGCGTTACCGTCGTCGCATTCTTCGTTGCTCGTACGAATCCCATTGCCGCAACCCGTCGGAATGCAACCCCGATCGCAGCCGTCGCCGTCGACGGCGTTTCCGTCGTCGCAGGCTTCGACGCCGGCCTCGACGAAGCCGTCTCCGCATCGCGCCGGTTGACACGTCGTCAGGCAGGCGTCGAGGTCGGACGCATTGCCGTCGTCGCAGGCCTCGTCGGCCTGGCGAATCCCGTCGCCGCAGCGCGGCGTTCGGCACCCGTTCGTACAGCTGTCGTTGTCGACCGGGTTGCCGTCGTCGCATTCCTCGTCGCCGCCGCGAATGCCGTTTCCGCAACGCGACGGTGTACAGTTACTGTCGCAACCGTCGCCGTCGATGACGTTGCCGTCGTCGCAGCCCTCGTTTCCGGCGCGGATTTCGTTGCCGCACGCGGTGACTCGGCAGTTGCCATCGCAGCCGTCGCCGTTGGTAGTGTTCCCGTCGTCGCATTCCTCGTCGCCGGTGCGCACGGTGTTTCCGCAGCCGGTTGGTCGACAACTGCTGTCGCAGCCGTCGCCGTCGTCGACATTGCCGTCGTCGCAGAGTTCGCCGCCGGTCTGGATGCCATTGCCGCACGACGACACACGGCAATTCGCGTCGCAGCCGTCGCCGCTCTCCAGGTCGCCGTCATCGCATTCCTCGTCACCGTCGCGAACGTCGTTGCCACAAC
>CAJBHN010000822.1 GCA_903952805.1 uncultured Myxococcales bacterium
GACCGCAGCCGCGCCACCCCGGCCGCGAGGCGTGCGAAGAGGCCGCGTTGGCCTTCATCGCCGAGCGTCGAGAGGAATGTTCTCGCCAATTCAAGATCGACCCCCCCCCCTACGTGGACGCCGCGGTTGCGTAAGGGGCCAAGTTCGTATGTCAGGATGACGAGCCGTTCGACCTCTTCGCTCAGGGGGGGCGCGCCCACGAGCCGCCCAAGGTGCAAACGTGGACCTTTCGCCCGAACGCACGCCGGCGGTGCCTGACGCATCGATGGGGAATGGCGCGCCAAGAATGGGAGGCGCCTGAGCCGCGAGAACTTCGCGGCCGCTCCTGTCCGGTTGCGACAAAAGGTGTCGCACCCAAGTGCATCAACTCTCCCAAATTAGGCAGGGCGGCCAGCGTCCGGCGTTCGGGAGTAAATGATGCGCGTATTCTTTCTGTTGTCGATCTTATGGATGGGGGGCTGCGCGACGACGCAGGCGGGACGCGCGGTGCAGACTACCAGCGTGGGCGGCGGCTTCGTCGCCATCGGCGGCGTCGGACTTGTCGCCACCGCCATCGTTGGCGGTACCGCGATCGCGACGTCGTCCGGCGAGGTCCGACAGACGCTCGTCGTGCCGTTCGCGGTGGGCCTCGGCGTCGACGTCGCTCTCCTGGCACTTGGTGCGCTGACCATGAACGCAGGCGGCAACGACTTCGACGCCGCGTGGCTTGCAGTCCAGCGGCGTGCGCTCGCCATGGAACGCACCTCATCGCGCACGTCGCGGTCGCAGCAGCGGCGCTCGCCGGCTCCCCGGCAGCCAAAAGCCTCGATCTGGGACGGCGGGTTGCCCGCCAGGCAAACAGACGACGAGGAAAAAGAAGACGAAGACGAAGAAGGGATCAGGCCGATTCGCGACCTCGACGAGCCGTAGTGCCCGGCGCCTCGACCGGGTGTGCGTTCCCCGCCGCCACGGCGGGGCACGGGGCTTGGAGTGGGATCGGCGGTGGTGGGAAGCCATTCACCGACGTGGCTTCCGTCGTAGAGCACATCTGTTGGGCTCTCGTCCTTCGAGTCGGGCAGGCACCCGATTTCGAGCGGGCGGTTGGGCGCGCTGGGCGCGCTAACTAGTGCACGGGCCCGAAATTTTCCTGCCAGGGTGAGAACCCGGTTGCATGGCGCCTGCGACGCTGATCTTTGCGCAGGATGCGGCGAAGACAACGACGCGTTCTGAAGGCGGAACTGGTGCGCGCGATGCGGCGCGGGAAGTCCGAGCATCGGATTGCCTGCCGAGCCAGGATTGTCCTTGAGCGCCTGTTCGAAGGTCGTGACGTCAGTGACGTGGCGCGGCGCAGCCGAGTCAGCCGCGAGACGGTGCGGCTCTGGGTACAGCGCTACTTTGCGAACCCGACGGTCGACGGCCTGAGGGATCGGTCGCGGTCGGGTCGTCCGAAGCGGATCACCACGAGAGACGAGGGTATCGTCATCAGCCTCGCGTGCCAGAGACCCGATGATTGTGACCGCCTTGAAGCGGTGATGACTCAGGAGACGATCGTCGAGGAAGCCGCCAAAGTTGGAACGGTCGTCAGCCGGTCGTCGGTCCAGCGGATCCTTGCCGCCACGGAAACGAAGCCGCACCGCGAGCGGTACTACCTCTTCACGCGCAAGGACGACCCCGACTACGCAGCCCGGCGGGACGCGATCTGCGAGCTGTACATGCGTTCGCTCCCAAGGGACGAGATCGTTGTCTGCTTCGACGAGAAGACAGGAATGCAGGTCCTCGGGGATCCAAAGAAAATCAACCCCAGCCGCCTTCCAACCCGCCCCGCGCAGGTCGCTCTCCAGGAGCACAACTACAAGCGGCTCGGGTCTCGTTCCCTCTCCGTCGTCGTTCGTCCTGACACTGGCGAAGTCGTCACATGGGGCCTGTATCCGCCACGGGGATACGCCACCGCGCAGGCCGTCGGTCTCCTGCGCGCGACACTCGGCGCACTCACGAGATACCGGGTCGTGCACGTCGTCTGGGACAATGCTTCAACGCACGTCTCGAACGAGATGCGTGCGTTTCTCACCAGCCGTGCGGCGCGTTGCCTGCGCGTCTATTACACGCCGAAGCATGCCTCTTGGTTGAATCTTGCCGAGAACTTCTTCTCGCGCTTCGCCCGCCGGTACCTCCGCCGCCGCCGATTTGTGAGCCTTCCAGCCTTTGAAGCCTTCATCCCGGCTGCCATCGACGATTACAACAAACGCTGCACGGGCATGTCGTGGACCTACAACCCATCTCGCACCCGTACATCGGCCTGACCAAGGAGCTTCAGCTTGTCCTGGGATGCAATGACCTTCGCGCGCGCCGTGCTCCGAGAGTTGCAGCGCGGCGACCCTGCGGCGGCTGTGCTCGACGTTCGGGCACGCGGCAAGACCGCGACACTCGGGTTGCTTGATGCAGGAGAGTGGGTGCCACTCCTCCGCTTCTCTCACCCGTCCGCAAGCTTCAACGTCATGAGCCTCGATGTTCGCGACGGCACGCGCTGGGCGCCCACACACCGAAGAGGCGTCCCGGCGGTAGTCGCCGCAGCACTCCTCGGCGAACTCCGGTTCACCTGGGCCATGGAGGCCAGTTCAGCTCCCTGGCAAGACACTTCTGATCCCAAGCACTAGCTAGAGCTTGTCGGCCTGACGGACTCCATCCGCGTCGGGGTCACCGCCCTTGCCTGCAAGAAGGCGTACCCCGTTGTCGTCAATGACGTCTTCGAGGTCTGCGGCGACGTCGTCAGCGTGTCGGCCGGGCAGCGCGGGATGCAGATCCTGTTGTCGCCTGCCGACTACCTGCGTGCGGTCGGCGACGTCGTCGGCGGCGCCATCTCGTACGCAACCCTCGGCGCCAGACGACGGCGCGCCCCGGGAGCGTCGTGCCTGGCGTCGACGTCTGGTTCGTTTGCCGATCAATGTGCGGCGGTCGTGCGGCGCAGGCCGTCGCGCAACGACGATGTCAGCGCGACACCTTCGCTCCAGCCGATCTGCACCGCGAGCGCCGCAGCGATGTCGATGGCCTCCTGCGCCGGCACGTACCGCTGCTGGTCGGCGAACAGGCACGCGCGGTTGTAGTGGACCCCGGCCGCGCCGAGCAGGTCACCGGCGTCATCCGCCCACGACAGCGCTCGCGCCAACACCGCCTGCGCAGCGTCAAACTCACGCTGGTGCGCATGAACGACGGCCCGGTTCGACAACGACTTGACGATCCCCGCAGCGCTGTCGACGTCGTGCGCCTGCGCTTCGGCCTGTTCGAAAAACGTCCGCGCTTGCGCCGTGTGCCCCATCTTCAAGCACAGCCGGCCCAGAAGGTTCAGCTGCGACCAGTAGAAGTCGGGGTCGATCGCCGGCCGACCACCCATCTCGTCAAACGCCGCGCGAACCGCTTCATTCGCCTCGGTGAGCCGACCCTGCGCCTCGAGCGCTTGCGCGCACAATCCCCACAGCGTGGCCCGCGCCTCGACGTCGATCGGCCTTTGCAGCGCGCGGCGCGCGAGCTCTTCGGCGTCGCGGTGCCGTGCCCGGCGCAGCAGCGCACGAACACAGGCGCCTTCGAGAGCAGCGACCGCCGCAGCATCGACCGTCGAGCTCGACGTCAACGCCAGCACCCGCTCGCCCACCGCCACCGCCTGTGCGGCATCGAGCGCCATCAAGCAGGACACCGCGATGGCCGCGACGCCGGGCAGAGCGTACGCCGCCGATGGCCCTGCCCCTTCGACGAGGCCGAGCGCCCGCTCGGCAGCGCCCGCCGCCGCATCGAACTCGCCGCCCCGGTGTCGCAGCCGCGCGACCTGCGCCCACGCCCGGCCCGCTTCGACCGGTCGGCCGGCCGCTTCAGCGTGCGATGCCAGAGCAGGCCAGCGACGTACCGCGGGCAGCAGATCGCCGTTGGCCTGCAACGCCTCGAACACCCGCGCGTGCAACGCCGCGCGCTGTGGCGCGTGCAGGAGACCAAGGACCGCTTGCCGTGTCACCGCGCTGACGAACCGCCACGCCGATCCGCTTGCTCTGTCCTGGCCCGCCGTCGCCAGCTCGTCGACTTCGATGAACCCACGGCCTCGCAGCTCGTCGAGCGCGCCGTCGATGGGGACGATGCCCGCCGCAGCGCCGACGACCGTGCCGGGAAACGACAGGTCGAGGACGGCGGCGACGGCCAGCGCCGTCTGCGCCCCGATGGAAAGCTTCTCGACCCGCGCACGCAGCAGCCGACCGAGCTCGTAGGGCACCGAGGCGCCCTCGAGACCAGAGCGCGCGACGATTGCGTTGTCGGTCCTCTCGATGAGCCCGGTCTGCAGCAACGCGCGGACGAGCTGCTGCGCGAGGTCGGGGTTGCCGTGGGCACGCGCGACGACGAAGTCCTCGACAACGCCGGGCAAGGGCAGGTCCCCCACGGCCGCCCGCGCGACGTCGACGATCGCCGTGCGCGCGAGCGGCGCCAGCGACACGTGGTGCGCACCGGCGGCGAACGCCGCGTGCAGCGTGTCGGCGTCACCGGTGACGACGGCGCCCAGACGCGCTGCACTGCTGCCGACGAGCGGCAGGATCACGCGCAGCAGCAGACCAGCGACGGCACGCCCGTCGCGGTCGTCGTTATCGTCGAGCAGCAGGACAACGGGCTGCAGCGCTGCGGCGTCGATGAGGATGCCTTGCAGGCGCGCGATGAGACGTACCGCCTGCTGCGGGTCGTCGCCGACGTCGATGCCATCGCCACGCGCGTCGCCAAGGGTCTCGCCGAGCGCCGCGGCGCGCGCGCGCACGCGGGCGGCCACGTCGCCCTGCAGGGGCGCAAGCGCGCGGGAAAGCGCGCGCGCTACGTCCACGACGAGGATGCCGGTTTCGTCGCCGACGCGCACGGCACATACGCCTCGCTCGCGCGAAAGCGCGTGCACTTCGCGCAGCACGCGCGAGCGCCCGCCACCCGGTTCGCTGCTGATGACGACTGCCGTCGGCCGGCCCTGCTCGACGTCCGACAACAGGCCGACGAGCCCGCGCAGGACGTCGGCGCGACCGACGCACACCCCGCGCGCCGCCGGGTCGACGTCGACGACGCCGCGAACCGCGACGCCGGACAACGCGTCGGCGCCGTCGAAGCCCGGAACGGTGAGCGCGCGGGTGGTATCGACCGCGGCCTTTTCGCGCATCGCTCGCAGCGCGCTCTGCGTCGACCAGATCCCTGCGCCGGCGGTCGTCGCAGCGCGCGAGGCGAGGGCCGCGGCCCGGTCGATCACGGCCCCGTCGACGCGGAGGCGACCTTCACGCGCGACGCGCGCGGAGCCCGCATCGATCGCGCACGCCAGCAGGCCGTCGTGGCGCGCGGCGACGGTCACCAGGTGCAGCGCAACGCGCAAGGCGCGAACACCATCGTCGACCGTCGTGGCGCGCGCACCGAACACGATGACGAAGTCGCTGGCGCTCGAGCGAAGAACGACACCTTGCGCCTTCGCTGCGAGCTGCGCGAGCTCGTCGAGCCACGCCCGCTCGCGCATCTGCCGGTCGGCGGTTGGTGCGATGGCAGCCAACGGGGTCGCGAACTGACCGGCGACAGCGACGACCTCGCAATCTTCAGGGCCGGCGCCGGGCATGCGCTGCAGCGGCGAGAGCAAAGGATTCAGTGGCGAAGCCAGCAGGGCTTCGCCGACGCCGACGAACACGCCGGGCGTTGCCACGGGCGCACCGAGCTCCGCGGCGGCCGCCGGCGCGGCCGACGCTGGAGGCGCCGACGCCGGAGCAGGTGTCGACGGCGCATGCACAGCCGGCAACGTCGCTTCCTCGGTTTGCTGGGCGACAGGAATCGGTGCAACCACATCGCGGGGCAGAGCCGAC
>CAJBHN010000823.1 GCA_903952805.1 uncultured Myxococcales bacterium
CCATCAATCCCTCGACGGCGCTGGCGAAGGCCTCCGACGACGGATGAATCGTTCCCAATGGATCGAGGGCGATGCGACAACAGCCTTCGGAGGCCGCCAACAACACATCCGCCTCGGCAGCGCGCACCACGTCGTCGACGGCGCCCTTGCCGCGCTTGCCTGGCTTGAGTTCCACAAGACCGGCGTCGAAGCGACGACCACAGCGGGCCAGATAGTCAGCAGCCGCCACCTGGACGGGGTCGCGAGCGTCGCCCCCGAGGAAGATGACCTTGATGCGCATGGTCAGCCTCGGAGGCCACGGTGACGTCGACGACGTCGGCGGGCAGTGACAAGCAACAGGGCCACCGGCAGGCCAGCATCGGCCGCGCCACCACACTCGTGGCAGCCGGCGGCAGCACCTTCTGACGCCTCCTGCTCGTCGGGGCCGTCCGCGGTCGGCACCACCGTCAGCACCAGGGCTTCGGCTGCCACGCCTTCAAATCGAGCCTCGACCGTCAATGCGCCTACGGCCGTGGGCGTCACCTGCGGCGAGATGACGGCGCTGCCGTCGACAAAATCGGCATCCCCAAAAATCAGCATCGTGTCGATGCCTGCGCCGCGAATCACCACCTCCACCAGTTCAGCGGCGCGAGGGTTGGCCTCGACTTCAATGCCAACCAGTTCGACGGTTCGACCGACGGGAATCGTCCCACCCTGCAATTCCTGCAGCGTGTCGACGTCGACAATCCGTGCCGGAGCGTTCACGCCAGGAGCCATCGTGACAGGGGCGCTATCAAAGACGGCTTCGTCGAACACGACGCTGGTTCCGCAGTGGACCGTCAAGCGCGCCATCACCCGGGCTCCGGGCACGACGGCGTAGGTATAGCTGCCGGTGGCGCCGCCCTCGAGGCCATGCACGGCGGTGTCGACACCGACTTCGACGGGTTCATCGACGGCCGCAAAGTACCGCAGGTCTTTGCCCGTGGTGGTGAGCACGGCGTCCACCGAGGGGTCAGCGGCATCGCACGCCGCAGTCCAGGCCTGGGTCAGCGCGCCAGAGCGGTCCAAAGCCAGGGTGTTGTCAGCGCTGACGACGTAGGACTCCGCCCGGGTGGGACCGACCCATGCACCCATCACCACCGACAACAACACGACGCGTATGCGATTCACGAAATCACCATGCCACAGCGCTGGCCCCCTGCCATCGACGTCCAGGAAGCAAGGTGCGACCCCGACCCACATGGTCTCGCAAGGCAGCGGCACCTCGCCTCATGGTAAGTGGCTGAGCATGTCCAGTGCCGATTCCTCTCGCGACCGCCACCTGAGCAACGAAGACCTCGAGCCGACGACCACGGCGAGGCGAAGTTGGACGATGTGGAACATCGCCGCTTTGTGGGTCGGCATGGCGGTGTGCATCCCCACGTACACGCTGGCGTCGGGTCTCGTGGCCAAAGGCTGGAGTTGGCAGGCATCCGTCGGAGCCATCGCCCTCGGCAACGTCGTCGTGTTGCT
The DNA here is from genome assembly GCA_903952805.1 of uncultured Myxococcales bacterium. Classification (GTDB taxonomy): domain Bacteria; phylum Myxococcota; class UBA727; order UBA727; family VGSZ01; genus VGSZ01. The sequence goes on from CAJBHN010000823.1 coordinate 1,492, forward strand.
GCCGATGGTGCTCAACGCCCACGCGGGCACCCGGTACGGGATTCCGTTCCCGGTGTTGGTCCGCGCGAGCTTCGGCGTCAGCGGCGCCAACCTGCCGGCGTTGTTGCGGGCGTTCGTCGCCTGCGGGTGGTTTGGCATCAACACCTATATCGGCGGATCAGCACTCGCCCAGGTGGTGCGCGCCCTGTTTCTCGACGGTGCCGGGCCCGGCGCTCGCCTCCCCCTCCTTGGCATTGAGCCCCTCGAATTCGTCTGCTTTCTCGCGTTTTGGGCGCTGCAGGTCGGCATCTTGTTGCGAGGCATTGAGAGCCTGAAGCACCTCGAGACCTGGAGCGCGCCGTTTCTGATCATGATTGGCGTGGCGTTGCTTGCCTGGGCTGTCAGCAAGACCGGCTCATTCGCGAGCCTGTTGGAAAACCCGCCCCAAACCGCCGAGTCCAAGGGGGGCTTTGGAACCGTTCTGGGGGCAGGCTTGACGTCGGCGGTCAGCTTCTGGGGCACCCTGGCTTTGAACATTCCCGATTTCTCACGCTACGCGCGCAGCCAACGCGACCAGGTCATCGGGCAGGCGTTGGGCTTGCCGCTGACGATGGCGTTTTTTGCGTTCATCGGCGCGGTCGTCACCAACGCGACGATGGGAATTTTTGGCGAGCGCATTTCCGACCCGGTGGTGTTGCTGGGTCGAATCGGTGGGTCGTTCACCACCGTGGTGGCGATGTTGGCGTTGTTGTTGGCGACCCTGACGACCAACGTCGCCGCCAACATCGTCGGGCCCGCCAACGACTTCTCGAACGTCTCGCCGTCGCGGATTTCATTCAAGATGGGCTGCATCATCACCGCCGTCATCGGGCTCATCATCATGCCGTGGCGCCTGTACAACGATGCCGCGGCCTACCTGTTCACCTGGCTGCTGGGCTACGGCGCCATGCTTGGTTCGGTGGCCGGCGTCATGATCGCCGACTATTGGGTCATACGGCGTCAGCAGTTGTCGATCGACGACCTCTATCGTCGAGACGGCCTCTACCAATTCGCCGGCGGCTGGAATCCCATCGCCGTGGTGGCGCTTGCCGCGGGCATCGCGCCGAACCTGCCCGGCTTCCTGGGCGCCCTCGGGGTCGTCGGCGCTGTCGGCGCATTCTGGCAAGGCGTGTATGACTGGGCCTGGTTTGTCGCCTTTTTCGTCGCTGGCATCGTCCACCTCGTTGGCACCTGGCTCTTTGGAAAACGCGTGTGAGCGCCGCCAGCGCCGAAAGCGAAGCCGCCACCGACGACGTCCTTGGCACCCTCGTCAAGCAGTTTACCGATCCGTTGGCCTGTCTGCGAGAGCTCATTCAAAATGCGGTCGACGCGGGCTCGGACGTCGTGGAGGTGAACTTTGCGCGTGACGGTGCACTCGGCATCCTCGAGGTGCAGGACCATGGCGAAGGGATGGACAAGGCCATCATCGAATCCAAGCTCGTGCGACTCTTCGCCTCCAGCAAGGACGGCGACCTCGGCAAAATCGGAAAATTCGGTATTGGTTTCGTCTCGGTCTTCGCCCTCGACCCGATTGCTGTGTGCGTCGACACCGCCCGGGCCGGTGAACGATGGCGCATTGTCTTTCACCCCGACCGCACCTGGACCCGGGCGGCCCTGCATGAGCCCATGGAAGGCACCCGGGTTCGACTCTTTCTCAGGCACGATCCGGCGGCATGGCAGGTCTTCCGGCGTGACGCAGAGGCGGCGGTCCGGAAATGGTGTCGCTACCTGGACACGGAAATCATCGTCGATGGCATCACCATCAACGAACCCCTGAGCCTCACGGGCTGCACGGTCAAAGCCGAGCGTGATGACGGCGAGGGCACCACCATCGTCGTCGGAGTTGGCGGTGACGTCGAGATTGGATTCTACAACAAGGGCTTGACCTTGCTGCAGGCGTCCTCGTGGGACGACCTTCCCGCCGGCGTGAGTGTGCGGCTCTCATCCCGCTTCCTCGAGCACACCCTGACCCGCGACTCCGTCGTCAAAGACGCCCACTATCGCAAAGCCATCGCCCTGGCCCGAGCCGTGGTCGATGAAGATCTTGAGCGTCGCTGCATCGAGGCCATGTCGGCCCTGGGCGCCGAGGAGCGCAGCCCCATCCTCCATTGGCTCGCGAGCCGCACCAGCCAACAGATCCGCAGGCAACACGTGCTCGTCGACGTCGCTGGCACACGCTGGGCCCCCGCCGCCCTCAAAGCTCCCCCGTGGGTGGTGGTGGAAGGATCGCCATCAGCGGCGCGGGTTGCTGCCGCTGTCGCTGCTGAG
>CAJBHN010000824.1 GCA_903952805.1 uncultured Myxococcales bacterium
GCCGGCGGCCCGCAGCGACAGCTGCGCCCCCCGGGCCGACACGTCGCGGGGCGTGAGGATCTCGACGCCGGCGATGCCGTCGACGAGGCGCTCCATGAAGCCCGTCAGCGCCAGCGATTTCGCCCGCAGACGCTCCAGGCCGGCGCGGTCAAAGATGTCCAGCGACGCATGCAGCGCCGCCATCGGCAGGATCGGCGCGTTGCTGATCTGCCAGCCCTCGGCCCCCTCCTCGTATTCGTAGGGCCCGCGCGTGAAGCGGGTGGCGGGCTTGGCGCTCCACCAGCCGGCGAAGCGGGGGCGCTCGACGTCGGTGGCGTGGCGCTCGTGCACAAACGCCATCGCCGTGCCGCCGGGGCCGCTGTTCAAATACTTGTAGGTGCACCAGGCGGCGAAGTCGGCGCCGTCGTCGTGCAGCGTCAACGGCACGTTGCCGGCGGCGTGGGCGAGGTCCCAGCCCACGACGATGCCGCGATCGCGGGCGAAGCGGGTCAGGCGCCCAAGCTCGAAGAGCTGGCCGGTGTAGTAGTTGATCCCCGACATCAACATCAGCGCGATGTCGTCCTGCTCGGCGTCCAGGCGGGCCTCGATGTCCTCGGTGCGCAACAAGGTCTCGCCGGGTCGGGGCTGCAGCTCGATGATCGCGTCGTCGGGGTCGAGGCCGTGGAAGCGGGCCTGGCTCTGCACCAGCAGCCGGTCCGACGGGAAGGCGCCCCCCTCGATGACGATCTTCCGACGACGTCCCGCGGGCCGATAAAAGCCCACCATCAGCAGGTGCAGGTTGGTGGTCAAGGTGCCCATGGCCACCACTTCGCCGGGTTTGGCGCCGACGATCGCGGCGCCGCGATCGCGAAACAGGCGGTGATACGAGAACCAGGGCTCGGCCGGTCCCTCGTGGGGGCCAGGCTGTTTGGGCGCCGAAAACGCGGCCCCGACGGGAGCGAAGTGCCCCTCGACGCCCAGGCGAGCCCAGGCCGACAGTTCGGCGTTGACGGCGTCACGGACCGCCAGCGGCATCAGCCCCAGCGAGTTGCCCGTCAGGTAGACCACGTCGTCGCCGGCCGCGGTGCGCGGAAACGAAAACTCCGAGCGAAAGGGAGCCAGCACGTCGGCGTCGTCGAGGCGTCGGGCTTCCTGCAAGGCGCTCACAGAAGGCGAAGCGGTGCTCATGATGGGGCTCCTGCAGCGATGGGGCGGGGCGAAAGGCGAAGGGGCGCAATGACGGGCCGCGACGGGGCGGCGTCGGCCTCGATGGGGGCCACTTGCAGGAACAGCGCATAGAGGCCGACGGCCACGTCGTCGTCGACGGCGATGAGTTCGGTGACGGTGCGGGGCAGGGGCTGCGTGTCGGTGTCGGTGTCGGTGTCGGTGTCGGTGTCGGTGGCGGTGTCGGCGCCGAGGCCGATGGGGACTTCGAAGAAGGCCCGGTGGGCTGCCAACAGGCCGCCGTCGTCTTCGCGGTCGATGGAGGGAAGGTCGACCAGCAGGTGCATGAAGCCCCGCTCGCGAATGGCGATGGCGGCGTCGACGGTGAGATAGGGCGGGTTCTGCCCCGAGAAGCGGGCTTGTCGTCGGGCCGCGCCGCTGCCGGTGGCGATGATCAGCGCGCGCGGCGCCGGCAGCCACGGCGCCACCGTCGAGGCCTGCACGGCGGCGTCGATCGCGTCGCGGACGGAGACGTCGTCGACGACGAGGTCGTCGTGGCGGTGGTTGCCCGAGACGTCGTCAGCGACGTCGCCCAACGGCCGTGGTGTCACCCGCACCAGCAGCGCCACGCACATGGGTTCGCTCATGCGCACGGGGGAGCGGGCCGCCGTCAGATGGCCGGGGCCCTCGGTGTGGGTGCCGTCGGCGTGGGGCGTCAGGTGGTGGGTCTCGCAATTGCACGAGCCACCCCGTCGAACGTCGCCGACGAACGAGCCGGCCTCGACCGCAGCGCTGGTGGCTGCGGGCAGGGAAAAGGCCCGGCTGTCAGGCTTGCCAAAGACAATCGGCACGCTGAGGTCGACGGTGGCGCCGAGGTCGATGTCGACGTCACGACCGTCGCTGCCAACGGTGGGGTCGGAGCCGAAGCGCAGGCCGTGGATGGCAGACATGCGACCCGCATAGCGGCAGGTGGTCCCGCTGTCAGCCGTCACCGACGCGACCAGGCATCCCGATCAGGGGCCCCGGTCAGATGCCCCCGTCAGATGCCCCCGTCAGATGCCCGCCCGACGCAGGATGTCGGCGAGCTGCTTGGCGACCTCGGCCAGCGCCGGGTGCTTGAGCTCGAAGCCGACGGTGGCGTCCTCCAGGCGCGCCAGGACATGGGGCTCGTGCGGCAGGCCCTGGTCGAGGGTGCGCTGGACGTCGGCCAGCACCGTCGACAACAAGGCGCGGTCGCCGTCGCCGAGCTCGGGGCTGTGCTCGAGTTGTTTGTGAAGGTCTTTCAGGGTGTTGTGCAGATGGGTCTGGGGCATGGCGTGCTTTCGTGGGGTGGGGGAGCGAGCTCAGCACCAGGGTCGGGGACCCGGGTGGCGACGAAGATGGGCAAGGGACGGGGGAAGAGCGCAGTGTCGTCGTCGTCGTCGTCGTCGTCGTCGTCGTCGTCGTCGTCGCCAACGGCCCGCGGACGCGCGCTGCTGTCGGTCGTTGGCGTCGGGGCCGAAGCCAGCGGTGACGGCGCATGAATCCTCCCCGATGCAATCTCGCTCACCATCGCCCATGTTCCGGCGGTGCGCCACGCCTCGCTCGATCCCCGCTGCCCCGCCTGTTTCATGAAGCCGGCCCTGTGCCTGTGCAGTGCCTTGGTCCGGCGGCCGACCCGCGCCCATGTGCGGGTGGTGGTCCACGAGGTCGAATTGGAGAAATCCACCAACAGCGGGCGCCTGCTGCCGTTGCTGTTGCAGCAAGCCCAAATGGTCAGCTACGGCGGCAACGTGCCACTGGTGGAGCCCCGCAGCATCTGCCCTCCCGGCACCCGTCCCGTCGTGCTGTACCCCGCGCTGGGGGCCCCGACCATCGACGCCTTCGTCAAGCCTGACGAGCCCCCCTCCCTGCCTGATCGTCCTCGACGGCACCTGGCATCAGGCGGCCCGCCTGCGCAAGCGGTTCCTGGTGGAGCGCATCCCGTTTGCACGCCTGCCCGACGACGCCCGGCCCAGCCACTACCACCTGCGCCAGGGCCACTTCGCCCAGTCCATGTCGACGTTGGAGGCCGCCGCCCGCGCCCTCGCCATCCTCGACGGCGATGACGACGTCGGCACCGGCATTGAGGCCCATCTCGTCGACGGCTTTCGGCGCATGGTGGACCGCACCCTGTGGTTGCGAGGCTCGAAGGACGCCGCCGACGTCTACGGCGGCCTGCCCGCCGGCGTGATGCGCCACGACATCAACACCCGCGGCTACCCCGATGCCGATGGCACCAACGACGACGACCCGCCTACAGCAGGTGGGTGACGCGCTCGTCGTCCTTGAGGGCGGCGTAGATGTCGTAGACCTGCTGCCCCGAGGTCACCTGCAGGTCGAGGGTCAAGCTCGTGTATTTCCCGCCCCCGGAGCTGCGCACGCTCCAGGCGCCGTCGTCGATCGGGAGGCCCAGCACCAGCGTCACCCGCGCGAGCATGGCTGTGACGAGGTCGGCAGCGGTGTGGCCGATGGCCTTGAAGCGAAAGACGCAGGGGAAGCTGAGGGTGTCAAACGGCCGTGGCGATGTGGCGTCGGTGACGCTGTTGAGCGACCAGCCGATCAACTTTCCTGCCGAGTCGTGTCCCATGCTGAGCAGTGTATGAGCCCGACCCCGACTCGCCCAGCCTGGCCCGCCCCGGGGCCTCCGACGCCGGGCGGTGTCCACAGTTCACGACATGGGATGACGGCGCCGACATGTCTGCCGCGCACCCACACCAGGGTACATGTGGGTGTCAGCGACGAGTCAGCAGGCCATCGGCCAGCAGGTCGGCCAGCAGCTCTCGGGCTTCGTCGTCGGTGTCGCAGCCCAGGGTGCGGGCGCGGGCGACGAAGGCGTCGTCGGCTTCGGCGCCGCAGCCGTCCAGGAGCCTCCCCAGGGCCTCGCTGCAGGTCGCCACGGTCGTCGACGCGGGAGCATGGCTGACAAGCAGCCACACGCGACCTGGCGCCTCAGGCGGGGCAGGCAGGCGGCGGCCGCCGCAGACCTCGGTGACGGGATCGCCGCCGAGGGCGGCGCGGGCGGCCTGGTGGGCCTCCAGGGACCCCGGCCGAACCTCGACGACCTCCACGCCGGCGGCCCGGACGACGCCGGCGGGCCCCGGCGCCCGCGCTCGCCGGGCCCGGGCAATGGCCCCCTCGATGCGGGCCATGTCGCCGGCCCGGGGCACCAGGCAGGCGGCGAACTGCACCGCCATGGCTGTGCGGCCGCGGACGACGGCGCCGAAGCCGCCCTCGTCGTCAAACAGGGCGTAGACGGCCGGCAGGCCGGCGATGGCGATGGAGACGGGCAGTTCGTCGGCGATGGCGGTGACGGCCCGGTGGCGGCGTTCGTTGTCGGCGCGAAAGGCCCGGGGGTCGACGGCACGAAAGGCCCGGCGCTCGGCGTCGGTGATGGCCGCGTCGGCCAGCCAGGCCTCGACGAAGGCACAGCCATGGTGGGCGCAGACGACGACGTCTTGCAGGGACCTGGCGCTCATCATTGACCCCAGATGCGGTGGATGCGGTCGAAGCCGTCGACGACCGCGTCGGTGCGGTTGCGCTCGCACTCAAACACCACCGCCTTCAGGTTTGTCGCCCGGGCACAGACCGCCTCGAAGATCTGCCAGGTGGCGTCGAGGACGTCGGTGCCGTGGGTGTCGTCGACGACGGAGAAGCCAGCGACGTCGCGGACCAGGCCGCCGGCGACGTGGACCTCGACGACGCGCTCGCACGGAAATGCGTCGAGGCCGTCGAGGGGGCTGCGGCCGGTGACGTGCTGGTACATGGCGAGGTGGGCCACATCGAGGAGCAGGCCGGTGTCGGCGCGTTCGGCGACGCGGGCAAAGAAGTCCAGCAGATGCAGGTCGCCGACAAAGGCCGCGCCGGGCGGGTTTTCGGGCAGCACCTCCATGCCGGTGGCCTCGCGGAGCCGGGCAACCCCCCTGGCCATGGCGCTGGCAGCGTCGTCGCTGAGGATCGGCGGCAGCAGCAGCATGTGGGCGCGATCGCGCACGCCAAAATGCCACAGGCCCGCATCGCCGCAGAGCCAGGCCGGTCGGCTCTCGCCGATGCGCGCGCGCAGTCCCGCCAACCAGCCCGCGTCCAGGTCGAGCTCGTCGTCGAGGTTGACGTCGAGGAAGTGGTAGGTGGTGGGCCGACCGCTGTCGATCCAGCGGCGGGCGTCGTCGTCAAAGCCCTTGTCGACCTCCACACCGACTTCCATGAACTGCGCGCAGTCGGGGTGGGCGGCGGCGAGGGCAAATACGTCGAGAGCGCCGTCGACGCGGGCCGCGCCGTATTCGGTGGAGACGCCCACGCCGAGGCGGGGCAACGCGCGGACGCGTTGGAGAAACGAAGGCATGAACACACCGTGCAAGCCCACACGAGGGCCGACAATCCACCAGCCTGCTCTGGGTGGGAGTTCACCCCCGGCGTACCTTTTTGCCCGACTGCTGGTTGCGTTGGCACTCGGTCGATTGACGTCGTCACAGATCCAGAAATCAGCGCCTAGACGGGTCGGCGTCGGCGTTCAAACTCGGAGTGCGCCACTGGTGGCGCTTCGCAAAACAAGTCCCTGGCGTCGCCGGGGCTTGGCACAAGAAACAGGTTCGCCCGTGCTGCGGTCGAACCCTGGAGGATCACATGTCGCTCGTTCGCTGGAACCCCGCCAAGGAACTTCAAGATATGCAGAAGCGCTTCGATGCGTTCTTTGGACAGGAATTCCCCCTGTCGTCTCACGAGCAGATGGCGCGCACCGAATGGTCGCCAGCCGTCGACATCGCCGAGACCCCCGAGGGGTACGCCATTCACGCCGAGATCCCCGGCGTCAAAAAAGAGGACGTCAGGCTGACGCTCAAAGACGGCGTGCTCAACCTCAGCGGTGAGCGTCACTTTGAGCGCGAAGAAAAGAACAAGAAGTTCCACCGGGTCGAGCGGAGCTACGGCCGCTTTGAGCGCAGCTTCACGCTCCCCCTGGCCGTCGACGACAACAAGATCAGCGCGGCCTACAACAATGGCGTGCTGGACGTGATGGTCCCCAAATCCAGCACGACCAAGATCACCGAGAAGGAAATCCGGATCGGCTGAGTTGAGCTCGGCTCAGCCGCTGTCCCACGAACAGGGGTCCCGCCGTGGCGGGGCCGCTGTTTTTGGCGTTGGACCCACACCGGCGGCGTCCACATCTCAGCCTGCTGCGCCATCCGGCGTCGTCACTCGTGGGGGGACTGCGCTGTACGGCGGGCCAGCAGGGTCGCTATGCGGGTGAGGCCGTCGGCCGTCTTCAGCGTCGCCGACGCGGGCAACACATCGGTGCCCAGCTTCACCAGGGCCAGCGCTCGCGGTGACGTGTCGCTCAGGGGCCGGGGCACACTCGAGGTCACAGCGCCCACCACCACGTCGGCGCCGTCGACGTGGACGACGACGCTGTCGCCCACGGCGGCATCGTCGGCCACGACGCTCACCAGCCGTCGTCGCTGTTTGCCGTAGGTGTCGAGGCGGGCGATGACCTCCTGGCCGATGTAGCAGCCCTTGGCCCAATGAATGGCGTCGTGGAGTTCAAGGTCGAGGGGCGTGTGGGCGTCGCCCATCTCTGCACCAGGCACGCCGGCGGCCATGGCCGCGATGGCATCGTCGTCGTCGGTCATCGTGGGCGCAGGCAGGTCGGCCAGCGACGGCGCCAGCAGCAGCACCATCGCAACGATCGCGCCGGCGGCGTCGACGCGGTCAAAGGTGCGGACCGCGATGACGTCGCCGCGGCGGACGGCGGCCCAGGGAGCCAGGGTGGCAGCGCCAGGGACGACGCCGTCGGCCGTGACGGCGTCGGCGATGACGCAGGCGCCATCGTGGGCGGCAAACGACGCCTGTTCCGAGAAGCAATAGCGGTCGAGCCAGGCGATGAGGTCGTCGGCGCTTTTGCGGTGCCCGACCAGCAGGATGGTGCCGGGGCCGGTGACCACATGGTGGACGACGTCGACAATGCGCCC
>CAJBHN010000825.1 GCA_903952805.1 uncultured Myxococcales bacterium
AACACAAGTGAAAATGCCCAGGCCCATACACAGGCACCATATGCACGTGAATCGACATTGCCCCTGGATGTTGCAGGTTTCGCCCATGAGTGGAGTGGACTTGGGGTCGATCCCGGGCGTGGGCGACTGGCTGCAGGCGGAGCTGGACCCCGAGCTGCTCTTTGACGTACCCGTGGCGCAGCGTTGGGACGAGGTATGGGCCCGCCTGGGCGTCAATCCCTTTGGGTTCATGGCCGTCCGCGGCGGCGCTCAGGCCTGACGACGCCAATCAGCGTCGACGACGATGGCGCCTCAGCTGACGTGAAACCAACCCCTGCTTGCTCACCTCGCCAGCTACCGCTGCACGATGTCCCATTTGGGGCGGCGCCAGGAGGCGCGGAAGGCGTCGACGTCGGCGAACGCAGCGGTATGGGCGGTCTCCCGACCGTCGAGGAACCAGGCGAAGGCCAACTGCTCCTGCGGTGTACCCAGCTGCTGATCAAACGTCCTCACGATGCTGTTGGGGCCCAGGGTCATGCGACCCACCACCTTCTCAAGGCCCAGGGTCACCCCCTCAACGTCGGCGCGGGGCTCGTAGCTCTTGAAGACCAGTTCTGAACAGACCAGCGATGAGTCTGTGTAGAAGTCAAAGTCAAAATCATACGGCCTTCCACAGTATGAAAATGCTCGTTCAATCGCCTTGGCCTTCTCGAGCACACTGCGGCGTGGGCGCATGGCTGCGACGTAGTCCGCGTGAATGCTCTCCTCGGCGGGATTGAAGACAACGCCTTCGCTGACCGCTTCCAGGATGCGGCGTGGCTGCCCCTCAGCATCAGGCGTGGTGTAGGCCTTCCATGCATCTGGATACATCTCTGAAAGATATACTGGAAATGGCTTCTTGAAGAATGCCATCACCTCGGGCGCCCGGCTCCAGGCGGCGAGTTCCTCGGGGCTGCCCACCCACAGCGCCGCATGGGGCCAAAAGCCCGGCAGCCCGATGTTCGACAGGTACCAATTGCGCCGTTCAACAATGATGTCGCCGGGTTCGCTGCGACCAATGGCTTCCTGCACCTGGGCCTTGGTGATGAGCATCGAATGGATGCGGCGCACCTTGGTGTCGCCGAGCCATTCCGCGGTCTCGGCCTGCACGGGGAACCAAGCGGCGTGGGCGAGGTCGACGCCGATGTCGACGCTGTTGCCGCCAAAAAGCTTGGCCGACCTCGTCATCATGGTGCTCTTGACCAGCTGGTAGCGTTCTTCGAGACGGTCCTGCACAAAGCCCCACACCGCATCTTGTTGGCGAAGCTTGGCGTGCTCGGCGGCCAGCAGCGCGAAATACTGGTGGGCAGCGAGACTCTTGCCCACGTCGTCCACGTGAACAACGTTCCATTTCAAGCGGGTGTAGGCGCCCGCAGGAATGCCGTAGACGGGGCTGCCCTCGTCGAGAAGTTTCTCGAACTGGGGTTTGTTGATGGTCTGGTCGATCAGGGCCAGCGCAAGGGCCAGTTTCTCGACGTAGGCAAGGAACCCCAGGTCGAAGTGGCGGGCATGGCTGCTGGATTGGGTCAGGGGATTCACCCGCCAGAAATCGAGATGAAACCGCACCACGGCGTCGAGGGCATGACAGTGGTCAAGCACCGACGCAAAGAACGTCAGCGCCCGCACGCGTTCGTCAGCACTCAAGGCCACGTCGCCGGAGCGGACAAAGAGGGCGGTGTCGGCGGCGAGGGCCAGCCCCAGTCGATTGGTCGTCGACGCCAACCGCCGCAATGCCACGGCGTCGACGGCAGCACGCTCGTCCCGCTCCGTCGGCGTCAACGTCAACAACCCACCAGCGCCACCGGCCGACGCTGGCATCGTCGAGGAGGTTGATTCACAGGCGCACCCAAACCCGCACACCATGACCAACGTGAGCAGGGTCGAAATCACGGACGACGTCGAAGGCAATCGCATGGCCCATCGTCGACGACCATGGCCCTGCCGCGCAAGGGGGGCGACGCTGCCGGGCAAGCCGCTGACAACCCGGGTCCGCTGTGTCAGAGCCTGGGAGTGCGCCCCCTGCCACCGCCGAGCCCTCGTCCGTTCACCATCGCCATCGATGATGCGCGTCGTCGAGGTGCTGCCCTGTGCCTGCACGGCTACACTGGCACCCCCTACGAAGTGCGGGTGCTGGCCAACGACCTCGCCGCCACCCTCGACCTCGCCACCCACGCTCCCCTGCTGCCCGGCCACGGCGACGACCCCGCCGTGCTCAACGCCGTGCGCGCCGAAGATTGGCTCGACGCAGCCCTGGCTGCCTGGGACCACCTCGACGTGATCGACCCACCCCTGCCCGACGGCACGCCGCGGCCGCGGGTGCTGGTGGGCAGCTCCATGGGCGGACTCCTCGCCTTGCAGCTCTGTCTGCGTCGACGTGTCGACGTGCTGGTGCTGCTGGCGCCGGCCCTGCGTTTGACCGACGCCGCCACCATCGGCGTGGCCGCCATGGCCCTGGGGTTGTGGCGGGCCCGCGCCTTCCTGCCCAAGGAGAGCCCCGGTGGCGACGTCCTCGCCGATGATGCCCAGCGCAACAACCCGACCTACAAGGTGCTGCCCACGCGCGGGCTCACCGAGTTGCTGCGCCTGCAATTCATGACCGAGCGGCGCCTGTCTGAGGTCACCACCCCGATATGTCTGTTTCACGGCGACGCCGACCACACCATCACGCCGTCGTCGTCGCGCATCATCGCTCGCCGGGTGTCATCCCCCATCGTTGAACACCATCGTCTCAAACGCACCCAGCACCTGGTGGGCCTCGACGTCGATCGAGACGTTGTCTCCCGCCTGGGCTGCCAATTCGTCGCACGGGCCCTGGCCGCGCCGGAGCACCGCGCCCCATGAACAAACCACCAGTCCCAGCACCTCGCGGTCCCCGCCCACCTGGCCTCACCATCGTCGACGGCCCCCGTGAGGTCGCCGCCCAGGCATTGTCCCGCGTCCTCGACGACGGCGCGTGGGCCCAGCCCGCTCTGAGTGCTGCTCTCGACGGCTCGGGCTTCACCGAGCGCGACAAGGGCCTGGTCACCGAGCTCTTCTACGGCGCCCTGCGCTTCGCGGCCCCGCTGGAGGCCTCGCTGTTGCGCGCCGCCAGCAAGCCCCAAAAGGGGCTCGACCAGCGCATGCGCCCCCATCTCCTCATCGCCGCCTATCAGCTGCAGCACCTGAGCGACCGCATCCCCGCCCACGCGGCGGTCTCCGCCGCCGTCGCCGCCATCAAGCGGGTGCGGCCGGGCCTCGACGGCTTTGCCAATGCCCTGCTGCGGCACCTGGGTTCGCCGCTGCACCAGATGCTGACCCCGACGTCAAACCTGTTTGACATCTGCACCGCCTGGGGCGTGCCCATGGCCCTGGGCCGGGCCGTGACCCGGGGACTGCCATCGTCGGAACATCAAGCGGCCATCGCCGGCCTGCAGGCGCGTCCCACGACGTGGGCCCTGTTCTTTGGGACCCCGGGCGCCCAGGACCTCGTGCCCCATCCCTTCGTGCCCCGCATGTGGGCCCTGGGTGGCGGCCGCGTCGACGGCCAGGAAGGCTTCAAGGACGGCGCCTTTGTCGTCATGGATCCAGGCTCGGTCTTGTCGGCGCTGGCGCTGGCGCCTGCCCCCGGGGCCCGGGTGCTTGACCTGTGCGCCGCACCCGGCGGCAAATCCATGATCCTCGCCGACGCCGTCACCGACAGCGGCCACGTCACCGCCGTCGAACTGCAGCGTCGTCGTGCCGCCCGCATTGAGGAAAATGCCGCCCGACTCGGCATGCGCAAGCGCGTCGAGGTCAAGGTGGTCGACGTCAACGAACTCGGCGACGCCGACCGCTCCGATGCCGTGCTGCTTGATGCCCCCTGTACGGGCCTGGGCACCACCCGCCGCAAACCGGAAATCGCCCGCCGTCACACCGACGCCGACGTCGCCGCCGCGGCCATCCTGCAGACCCAGCTCTTCGACAAAGCCGCGGCCCTCACCAATCCGGGTGGCGTGTTGGTGTACTCGGTGTGCTCGCCCCTGCCCGAGGAGGGAGCCCAGCAGGTTGCAAGCTTCCTGACCCGTCATCCGGCGTTCGAGCGGGAGCCTCTGTCGACGGTGCTGTCCTTCATGCCCGCCAGCGCCTTCGACGAGCATGGCCAGCTGTGCCTGGTGCCCCACTTGCACGATGCCGACGCTTTTTTCGTCGCCCGCCTGCGCCATCGTCCGTCAAAAACAATGTGACTTGCATCATCAAGGTAGGCTCGATGCCCATGACGATCATCGCCCCCTCCATCTTGTCAGCAGACTTTGGTTGCCTCGCCGCCGAGGTCCATGACGTCGACGCCGGCGGCTGCGACTGGATCCACGTCGACGTCATGGACGGTCGCTACGTTCCCAACATCACCATTGGGCCGCTGGTGGTGCAGGCGTTGCGCAAAGCCACCGCCAAGCTGATCGATGTGCACCTGATGATCGTCGAGCCCGAGCGCTGGGTGGACGCCTTCATCGACGCTGGCGCCGACGGCATCACCGTGCATCAGGAGGCCTGCGTCCACCTGCAGCGCACCATCATGGCCATCAAGGGCCGGGGCAAACAGGCCGGCGTCAGCCTGAACCCGGGCACCAGCGAAGAGACCCTGCGCTACGTCGCCGCCGACGTCGACCTCGTCCTCGTCATGAGCGTCAATCCCGGCTTTGGCGGACAAAAGTTTCTCGTGTCACAGCTCGACAAGGTGCGCCGCATTCGCGCCATGCTCGACGCCGCCGGCAACTCGGCTGCCATCATCGAGATCGATGGCGGCATCGACGCCGACAACGCCGCCGCCGCCTGCGAAGCGGGCGTCACCGCCCTCGTCGCGGGCAGCGCGGTCTTTGGCAAACCCGATCGCCGGGCGGCCATCGCCGCCTTGCGCGCCGCCGCCGATGACGGCGCCGCCCGCCATCTCGCCGCCCGACCGACCGACCACGGCGACCACGGCGACCACGGCGACCACAACGGCGACGACGGCCATGATGGCGACGAGCCAGCCACCCCTGCCAGCACGGCGGGCTGACGAGAGCGATGCTGCGCCCCCTGCCACGCCGAACAGTCCACCGGGTCGCCGTCATGACGGTGATGGCGGCGATGACGGCGCTGGGGATTGGCTGCCCATGGTTCGACGTGCGCCACCCACGGGTCCTCGTCGCGATGCCGGCTCGAGAAGCAGACGCCGCTCCCCTCGGCGTCGCCGTGGTCGAGCGTGCGCTCAGCTCGATGACCGGCCTGCGGCACCAACGCAGCGTGAGCTGCACCGCCGGCGGCGCAGTGCTCGTCCACGTCGACGACAGCAACGACCCCGCCGCCCTTGTGCACGCCGCCATCGTCGCCCACCAGGGCGCCCTGCCTGCCGGGGCTGATCCCATCAGCGTCACCGCCATCGACGACGACCTGCTGTTGGTGAGCGTTCGTGCCGACGACGTCTTCGCCGCCCGCGCCTTCGTCGACGCGACCCTCGTGCCGGTGCTGCGCAACGTCACCGGCGTCACCAGCGTCGTTGTCAGCGGCGGGCGCATGGAGCGGCAACTGCGCCTGGACCCCGAGCGCCTGCTGGCCACCGACGTGAGCCTCCCCGAGGTGCTGGCAGCGGCGCGGATGGCCTCCGACCTGGACAAGGTCGAGGTCAAGCGCCTGCCTGGCAACGTCGCCATCTTGTTGCGCGACGTCGCCAGGGTTGAATGGGCTCCCGCAGGCGAGCGGGTCCGCAAAGACGGCGGCATCGAAGTGCGGGTCCGTGGCCATCGTCGAGCCACGGGCCCGGCAACCCGCGCGCTGCTCGCGGTGGCGCCCCCCGCGGGCACCAACGTGGCTGTGCTTGACGACGACAGCGTCGAGGTCGTCACGGTGCTGGTGTCGCGCCAGGGTCCCGCCAGCGAGGCCGACGGCAGCGCGGTGGTCGCCGCCAACGCCGCCGTCGAGGCCGCCTTCGCCGACGTCGCCGCCGCTGCCCTGGGCGTACCGGGCGTGCACACGTTTCGTCGCAGCCGCACCGTCAGCCTGACGCTGGATCGGGCCCGCCTGGTGGCGCAGGGGCTGTCGCCAGGGGAGATCGCCACCATCAGCGAGACCGCCACCGTCGCCACCTCGGGCCTGATGCTGCCCACGGCGGAGGGTCCGCTGCGCGTCGTCATCGCGACGGCATCGACGCCCGAGGCGCTGATGCGCACCCGGGTGGCCACCCGTGCCGACGGCGCGGCTGTGCGTTTGTTCGACATCGCGAGGGCCAGCCTGGTGGACGAGCAACGGCACGATCGGGTCGAGCAGCACAACGCCCGTCGCTTGCGCCTCAGCTTTGACGCCGGCGTCCGCCAGCGCGCCCTCGCTGAACTGGAGACCCGCCTGGCAGCGATTGCCACGGCCCGCCCCGGCATCAGCGTCGTCGTCGAACGAGACCGCGACACCGCTCCCCTCGACGGGCTCTGCCCCTGACGCCCCTGACACCCCTGACGCCCTGTCGCCCGGCGCAGGGGCGAACGCTCCCTCCACCGAGGTCCCTGTGCTTCATTCACGCCGGTTGTGTGTCGTTGTCGCCCATATCGCCCTTTTCGCCACCACGGCGTGGGGAGCCGCACCAGCGCCGGCGACCTCGAAGACGGCGATGGCGGCCACCGCCCATCCCCTCGCCACCGACGCGGCGCTGACCATCCTCAAACAGGGAGGCAGCGCCGCCGACGCCGCCATCGCTGCGACCTTCACGATTTCGGTGGTCGAACCCTTCTCCGCCGGGATCGGCGGCGGCGGCTTCGCGATGCATTTTTCGAGCAGCACCTCGCAGATGGAGGCCCTTGATTTCCGCGAGGTGGCTCCCCAGGCGGCCACCCGAAGCATGTACCTCGACGGCCAGGGCGCCGTCGTCCCCGAGCGTGCGGTCGACGGCTGGTTGAGCGTCGCTGTGCCCGGCACCGTCGCCGGCTTGAAGGCCCTGCACGCCAAGCACGGCAAGCTCCCCTGGGCGCGCTTGCTGCAGCCCGCCATCCGTGCCGCCGATGCCGGCTTCGCTGTGTCTGATCACTACCTCGAAAGCGTGCAGTGGCGTCGAGCGGCCCTGGAGGCCGACCCCGAGGCCGCCCGCATTTTCCTGGCACCACAGCAACGCGGCGACCGCCTCGTGCAACCCGAGCTGGCCAGCACCCTGAGGGCCATCGCCACCAACGCCGACGCCTTTCAACGCGGACGTATCGCCCGGGCCATCGTCGCCGAGATGGGCACCCACGGCGGCCTCATCACCGCACAAGACCTCGACGCCTACCGCCCGACGTGGCGCGAACCCTTGTGCGGCCCATACCGGGACATCACGCTGTGCACGATGCCGCCGCCGTCGTCGGGGGGCGTTCACCTGCTGCAAATGATCCGCCTCCTCGACGACGGCATCGCCACCAACGCCCTCAAGAGCGCCGGCTGGCACGACGATGCCGCCCTGCATCGCCTGATCGAAAGCATGCGCATCGCCTACGCCGACCGCGCGGTGTGGTTGGGAGACCCGGCTTTTGTCGACGTGCCGGTGACCGCTTTGACGTCGCCGGCCTATGCCGCCTTGCGCCGCAAGGAAATCGACCCCGCCCACGCCCGCACCAGCAAGGACGTCAAGGCTGGCACCCCCGAGCAGCTTGGCTTGCCGGCGGGACCACCGGTGCCGCCGATGAAGGCGGTGCGCGACGTGCCCCACACCAGCCACCTCACCGTCGTCGACAAGGACCGAAACGCCGTCAGCCTGACGTTCACCGTCAACTACGGTTTCGGCAGCGGCGTCGTTGTCAAAGGCACGGGCATCTTGTTGAACGACGAGATGGACGACTTCGCCGCCGCCCCCGGCGTCCCCAACAGCTATGGTCTCGTCGGCGGCGAGGCCAACAGCGTGGCGCCAGGCAAGATCCCGCTGTCGTCGATGACACCGCTCATCGCCACCCGCGGCGGGCGCTTCTTCATGACCGCCGGTGCGCCCGGTGGCAGCACCATCATCACCACCACGCTGCAGACCGTGCTGCACGTCGTCGACTACGACATGGACGCCCAGGCGGCGGTGTCGGCCCCGCGCCTCCACCAACAATGGGTTCCGGAAGCGACCCGCGTCGAGGTCAACGGGCTCGACACAGGCACCCGCCGCGCCCTCGAAAAACGCGGCCACGTCTTCAAGGACAGTGGCAATGGGTGGGGCAACGCCATGTGCATTGTCGAGGGCGATGACGGCGTCTTGCAGGGAGGCGCCGACCCCCGCGGCGACGGCAAGGCTGCCGGTCTGTAGGCTAAACGCGGCCGGCAGGCGTTGCGGCCAGTCCAGGAGCGCCGTAACGCGGACCATGTCTTCGACGTCGCCGCGCTCAGCCCTTGCCTGTCTCTGTCTCGCGAGTGTCCTTGGCCTGGTCGGCAGTTGCGCGCCGCCGCCCTCGACACCAGACAAGCCCGCCGCACCAAAGACCGGCAGCGGCAACAAAGAGTCCGCGCCGCGCCCGCCACGTTCTGAATCAGCCGACGATGACGAAGAGGGTGCCGCCGTCGCCGAACGCCGCGACCCGGGCGTCGGCTATACGCCCACGCCACGCAGCACCGAGCTGCAGGTGAGTGATGCTGCCCTGCAGGGGCTCCTCGCCGTCGCTCGCGCAGGGTGCAACGGGCAGGAGATCGACAGCGTCGCTGCCCCCACCGGCCTGCCGTCGACGTCGGCCCCCATCATTGGTGTGCTCTACGCGCAAGCAGGCAAGCGCATCCGCTCCCATCGCCACAACGATGCCGCCACCCTGCGCGACGCCGCGTTCCAGGTCGGCACGGCCCTGTGCAAAAGCGCCGACGACCGGGAGGGCTTCGTTCACCTGTTGGTCGTCACCAAGCAGGCTCATCTGCTGAACTTCGGCATCAAGGGATTGTTCGACAACAAGGTCTTTGAACCCCAGGTGACGGGTGTCGTCTACCACCTCGACGACAAGCGCTTTGAGCTCGACCCGCTGGAACAGCTCGAGCGCAATATGGGGCCCAGCGACAGCCGCACGGCGTTGGCCAGGGGCATCGGGCTCGACCCCAACCAGGTGACCGCCCGCATCGACCTGACCATGGAATTTTATCGCACGGCCCACGTCGGCGAGCGCTTTCCCGACAAGCAAGCGACCCACTTCTTTCGCGGCCACAAACGCTTCAGCCACCAGGACCTGACCCACGACGTCTTGCAGCAACGGCTCACGTTGATTGGCGAATGGTACAAAAACAACGTCGTCGATGGCGAAGTCACCTACATGTATGTGCCGTCACGCCAAACCTTCTCCAACCAGGAGCGGACCATGATTCGCTCCACCATCAGCGCCATGGTCCTGAACCGCCTGGGGGTCTTCCTCGACGACCAGGAACTGCAGAGTAAAGGCAAGGACGTCCTCGATTACTACTTGGAGCACTATTTCAAGATGGCGCAATCCAAGCAGAAGGGCGTGCTCGTGCCGTCGACGACACCGCTGGCCAACGGCAACACCGTGAAAGCCCGGTGGACCGTGGCTGGCTTTCTCGCCGCCGCCGCCAACGAACGTCTTGACCGCGAGAGCTACCGCGAAGAGATGAACTTGTTGATGAAGTGGGGAGCCACCCATCAGCGCGCTGACGGCGTCATCTGGACCCCAAGTGCCGGCGAACAATACTTCATGCCCGGCCAATTCTTGTTGCCGGTGACCTACTTCTATCGTGACGCCAGGGACCCGGTCGAAAAGCAGATGTACCAAGACATCTTCGACAAAGCCTTCAAGGTCTACGCGCCAAACCTCTACAACACGATGGACTTCGGCCCCGAGTGGCACACGCCCTACGCGCCGGCCTGGTTCACGATGCCGCTGGCCCAGATGTACCTCGCCACCGGCAACGACGAATACAAAGACCTCATCTTTGCCATCAACGACCGGGCGCTCATCGCCTATGACGTCAACAGCCGCTATCAGGTCTACCCCGACTACGACGGCATGCTCGCTCCCAAGCCCGGCTCGATGGGCAACAACTCCGTGACCGCCGCCAGCCTCGAGGCTCTCGCCGACGCCGCTATCGTTGCCAAAAAGGCCGGCGACCTCCAGCGCTACCGGCGCTATCAAAAGGTCATCAAGCGAACCACGGCCTTCCTGCTGCGCCTGCAATACCTGCCCGAGAACACCTACTACGTGCAGGATCGCCAGCGGGTCGTCGGCGCCTTCAAAAACGACATGGTCAACACCCGCGTGTGGATGGACAGCGTGTGGCATCTCACCAGCGCCTTCATCAAGATCCAGCAGCATCGGCTCCTCGACGACTGACGACGGCGAGACCCGCGTCAACGGCGGCAATGGGTCGACCTGCGCACACGAACCGCCGCCCGGATGCAGCGCTGGCTCGTGCCATGAGCACCGGCGCACGCCGTGATGTCGTCGACGTCTCAACCTTGTCGCTGTGCGACGAGCGGCCTACGGTGCCTGCATGCAGTCCGTCGTCGGTCCCGCACAGTCTGGTCAGACATCTTGGGCCCGCGGCAGCGGTGGCCGGGCATGATCCCGCGCCCACTGCTCACCGAAGCCGTCGACGAGGGCGACAACGCTTCCCCCTACCAGGCCATGCTGCGTGCTGCCCATGGCGAGGCCTTGAGTGCTGCCCTGGTGCAGCACCTGCGCCCAACGGGCGTCATGGGAACCCTCGTACAGATGCCCCTCACCGAAATCCTGCAGACGCTCGACTTCGGCAAAAAGACCGCGCGTGTCGAGGTGTACTTCGCCGACCGCGATGGCGCCGTCCATGTCCACGATGGTCAGATTGTGCGCGCGGATGCCCAGACCATGGTCGGCGACGTCCATGAGGGCGAAGCGGCGGTGATCGAACTCTGTCGTCCCAAAGACGGCTTTTTTCGCATCCACTACGAGCGCAACACCATCGACCGCAATGTGCAGCGACCAACCACCTTCGTGTTGCTCGAAGCCCTTCGTCACCTCGATGAAGCTGGCGCTGACGGACCAGACGTCGATCACGACGGCGATGACGACGACGACGGCTGGGGCCCAATGGCCCCGAAAGCCGATGACAGCCACCAGACCGGCAACATCAGCGA
>CAJBHN010000826.1 GCA_903952805.1 uncultured Myxococcales bacterium
GAGGTACACCTGTTTTAATACCTGGTTCAATAATTGTGGTCTTAATATCCTGATAATGCTCATCAAGTAATTTTCTAATCTCACGAAGCACTGCCGGCGAGGACAACGTCGCCGTTGTCGAGCTTCAAGCCGCCGAGGGCGGTCAGGGTCCAGGCATCATAGGGGTCGAGCGCCACCAGGCCCAGCAGCAGGGGCTCAGCGAGGTCAAGGCGATGGTCGCCCAGCAAGGCGTACGCGCGCTGGCGCATGACATCGCGCTGGGCTGGCGCGACGCCGAGGGCCTGGCCCAGCGTGACGTCGCCGCGGGCGAAGGCATGGGCGACGTCGGCAGCGCTGGCGGCCTTCTTGTTTTTCGTGGTCGCCTTCGTGGTCGTGGCGGGTTTCGCCCCGGGTTTGGAGCCCGAGAGGTCGCGATTGAGGCCGGTGCGGGGCACGGACATGCTGGTCTCCCGGGGCGGCGCAGGCCGTGTTGGTGCCTGCGGCGGCGCGACGACGTGAGCGGACGGAGCAGGCTGCGGCCAACATGACCGAAAGCCAATGGGAGCCTGGTCCTGCGTCTTGGGTTTCCCCGACGAGCTCCGCTCGTTGGCGGAGAGGGCCTGGAGCAGACCCGCCAAAGAACAGCAGGCGAGGTGAAACGAACGAAGTTCGTGTTCACCATCCGCCTGTTTAGATGCGAACGGCGCGAGCGGCGTTGTGGTTGAAGAGGTCGCTGAGCGCCCCCTGCTGAACCATGGACGACAGCGCCGTGCCAACCTGACCCAGAAAACCCTGGATTTCGGCGGAGTTGCCGAGAAAACCCAGGCCCCCCAGCGCGAACAGTCCAAAAAGTCCCATCGCCTGTTCCATGTCGACGGTGCCTGTCTGGGTGGCGCCCTGGTTGCCTCCCAAGGCCTGTGCTTGACCGGACCTGGGCGCCTTCTTGCCATCAACGATTTGGTCGTAGCTGCCCTTACCGTCGACGTTGGCGCGGGCGCCGGTGACCAGGCCATCGAGCTGCCCGTTGGTGCTGCGGAACCAGTCGACGTTCTTGCCCTCGTGTTGGAGTTGAAATGTGTGGCCTGCCTGCAAGGTGGCGGCGTTCTGCTGGAGCCAGGCCTGCCCGTCGCTGGCCTTGCTGACCGCTGGGTTTCCGGTATCGACGCCGCTCACGTCGACGCGGTCGTTGCCGCTGACGATGGTCAGGCCGCGGGTCACGCTTTGACCCACCTCGGACGTCGTGTCGGCGCGGATCAACGTGCCATCGGGCAGGGTGAAGTTGCTGTCCTTGGTGAAATCCCAGCGGGTGCCATCGGCTTCGTTGACATGTGGGTCGCCCCAGACCCGGGTCAGCGCGTCATCGCCGAACTCCTGGCCGGGGCCGAAGATCTTCCAGGCTTGGTCTTTGCCCTCAGGGACGACCGTGTAGCCACCCTGGGTGCGAATGGCGTTGTCGGGGAAACCCGGCACGCCCCCGACCTGCAACGCACCCTGGGGCTGATGTGGCGGCGGCGGCACGCAGGAGCAGCAGGTGCCCCCTGGCTGTGCTTGGCTTCCCTGCAGGAATTTCGCCCCCAAAGCCATCATGGCGAGGCCAGCGAGGGCCTCGGTGAAGGTCTTTTGCAGGGCGGCGACGTCGGTGCAGGCGGGCTGCTGGGGCGTCTTGAGGGCCACGGGGCCGCCATCCTGGTCGGGAGCCGACGGCTGGGCGACGACTGGGGCTTCGGCGGCGGGCGGAGCGGCTGGGGGCTGGGCAGCCGGAGGTGGGGTCACCGGGCGGGGAGGGGGATTGGTCACACCACACATTGCGCACCTCTGGTTTGAGCCCGTTGCTTGAGTCCACCTTTACCATCGATCGTGCCAACAAAACGTTGCCCACCAAGCGCCGTCCGACGCCTCCAATCGACGGCCATCGATTGGACCTTGCGCGACGTGTTGGTGGTGTCGCGCAAGACATGCGCAGACATGCGC
>CAJBHN010000827.1 GCA_903952805.1 uncultured Myxococcales bacterium
CTCCGGCGAAGAAGAAGAAGTAGCCCTGACGGGCCGGATCGGGTTGCTGACAACGGCGGCGCCCTGCGCCGCCGTTGTCATGTGGGCTGGTCGTCGTCGTGGGAGGTCGGCCGTCGACGTGGGGCTGGCCGTCATTGTTGGATCGTGCTGACCGCTGGTGCTGGTCGGCTCGCCAAAATCTGTCGGTTCTGGAAAGACCCCTCGTCGACGTGTTTTCACGGGATCCGGGCACCAGCTCGCATCATCTGCCGAAAACACCTACATCCCGCACCACGCGGGCCAGTCAGACACCCGCCCGGCGCGGGTGGCGGAGCGTCCGATGGCCATCTCGATGAACCCCCAGAACCTCGCGGCCGCCCAGCACTTCCTCAAGACCGTGGGCATGGCGGTGGACCCGGCGTCGTCGCGCGGGGTCAAGGTCTCGGTCGAAGAGGCGCAGAAGGTCGCCACCGCCTTCGACGCCATCCCCGACGCCGCCACCAAGAAGGCCGTCGGCGCCGCCCTGCTGGGCCTGATCCAGATGGACCTCTTCGAGGTCCCCTCCAAGTCCGCCCAGGACGTCATCGCCAAGGTCGTCGGCAAGCCCACCGACCAGGTCTTCACCGCTCGCGACAAGGCCGACCTCGTCGGCGGCGCCAGCGTCAAGAGCGTCGCCGCCGCCACCATGGGCCTGCTCGCCAAGGTGCCCAGCCTCGACAAGGCGCAGGTCGACAAGCTGATGGCCGGCCTCGACGGCATCCCCAAGGAGGCCAAGAACCTCGTGATGGCGGTGCTGAACAAGTCCAGCAAAGACGGCGACGTGAAGTTCCAGGCCGACGCCCGCCCCACCTTCACCAAGGGCTATGCCAAGGCCGAGGCCAGCTCCGAAGGCGCCGTCTCCAAGATGGAAGAGGGGTTTTCCCAGAAGGCCGACAGCAACTTTGAGTACTTCGCCGCCCAGATGTCGGCGTCCCCCTACTTTGAAGACCGCCTCGCCGCCCTGATGTTCATGATCTGCGCCAAGACCATGAAGGAGGTCGACTCCGACCTGCAGAGCCTCGACAAGACCGTCGCCAAGGACACCAAGCGCGGTCCCAAGGCGACGGCGCCGTTGACGACACCGGCCGCCACCGGCCAGACCGGGCAGATCACCAAGGGTCCCGGCACCCAGGTCAACAACCCGACCCAGGCCCTGCGCACCAGCTACGAGGCCGTCGTGCAGTCCGCCGCCGCCCACCGCGCCAACGACGGCATCATCAGCCAGCCCGAGGCCACAGCTCTCGTCGCCAAGCTCGATGCGATCTCCCCCCCCGAGGCCAAGGTCCTGCAGGCCCAGGCCATGGGCCGCGCCATCCTCGCCACCGGTGGCGGTGAGCTCACTCCCGAGATGAAGCCGCTGGCGGACTGGGTTGAAAAGACCACCGGCAAGCCTCTCGCCGACGTCGGCGACGCCCGGGCCCTCTACGATGCCAAGACGCCGCTGGCGGCCACCATCGGCGGCTCGGACAAGCTGGAGAACAAGGTCGCCGCCTTCATCCTCGAAGGCGTCTTTGGCGACGGCAAAGCGCCCAAGATGCAAGCGGTCATGAACGAGATGAAGCCGCTGTTTTCCGCGATGGAGGCCCAGGTCACGGGCAAGACCGTCGCTGAAGCCAGGCAGGAGCTGCCCAAGACGTCGCAGCACTCGGTCAACATCGAAGATCGCTTCAGCCGCATCGCCAGCGCCGTCAAAGAAGGCAAGGTCCCGCTCGCCGAGCTGGGCAACGTCGCCAAGACCCTGGTCGAGCGCCTGCCCATCGGCACCGACAAAAAAGCCATCCTCGACGGCGTCACCGCCGGCTTGACCGCCCTCGCCGCCGACAAAAACCTCGACGTCAAGAGCGTGTTTGGCAAGGCCGTGGCACCGCTGGTTGAAGCCTCCACCACGGGCAGCCCCGAGTTCGACACGCTGGTGGGCGGCGCCGTCGACCGCAGCCGCAACGCCGTCTCCGAGACCCTCTACAACCAGCGCGACAGCGGTGCGGCCCCCACCCCGGCCCAGGCGCAGGCCACGCTGGCGGCGTCGCTCAAGGAGGCCAAGGCCAAGGTGTTGCAAGAGGCCAAGGCCCAGGGCCACGACCCCGCCCAGCTCGAAGCCCTCGGCGTCGCCTTCGACAAGGAAGCCGCTCCCCTGCACACCGAGCTCGACAAGACCGGCAAGCTGGCGACCGTCGAGCCCCGCGGCTTCGACACCGACGTCGCCAACCCCACCGGCACCGACGAGAGCCGCTCGCGCCAGATCATGTTTGAGACCCTCAAGCTCAAGATGACCCGCCTCAGCGAGATGATGCAGGCGATGTCGAATATCTTGAACGCCGTGCACCAGACGGCCGAAAACGCCATCCGCTCCATCCGCTGACGTCGACGTCAACGCCGACGTCGACGCCGTCCGCACGGTGATGAACGAAATGACCTCCCCTCGGGGAGGTCTTTTCGTTGGCGGGTCCCACTGCCACGCTGGCGGTATGCATCGCTGCGTTCTGCTGTTGTCCATGCTGGTGTCGTCGTCGCTGTGGGCGCTGTCGGCCTGTTCGTCGACGGCGGTCCCTCCCGTCGGCGAAGGCGAAGGCGAGGGCGAAGGCGAGGGCGAGGGCGAGGGCGAAGGCGAGGGTGAA
>CAJBHN010000828.1 GCA_903952805.1 uncultured Myxococcales bacterium
GCAGCCGACACCAACGCCGCCCGCCGTGGCCAACGTCAACAGGACGACGAGGATGGAGTTCTTCAAAGCGGAGGTCACCGACGCACCCTCGGTTGACAGCCCCTCCTGGTCAACGCCGCGCGCGATGGTTTTTGCTCACGCCGTCAACGTGATCATCGCCATGAGCACGTTTGTCGTCGGCGTGACCATCGCGGGCTGCGGCACTGCCGCGACCGCGAAACGATCGGGACGGTCGTCGACGACCACGACGTGTGCGGAGGTCGAGGTCGACGTAGTGGGGCTTGGGATCGAGGTCGACGCCAGCCACGAGGTCGCCGTGGTCGCGACGTTGTTGCCATTGGCTTGTGATGGGCTGCGCCGCTGGCACCTGCAGCCGAGGCGACCGGTGCACGTCACGATCCATGGCACGGTCGACAGCTTCGTCACAGCCACCGGTCAAAGCACCGACACCCTGCGGGCCTGGACGACGTGGGACCACGTGCATCTCCTGACACTCTCGTCGTGGCAGGACCAGCGCCGGTCCGCCGTAACCCGTCGGCTGGCCCACGAGCTGTGCCACCTCGGCCTGCTGCAACGCCTGGGTGACGAGCGTCAGGCCCGCGAGGCGCGAATCCCCCGCGCGGTCGGCGAGGGCGTGTGCAGCGTCGTCGCCGATCAAGCCAGCGATCGAATGGGAAAAGATGAGGTCAGCGCCGCATTGGACGAGGGTCGGTCGATGGACTTCGTCGACGACAGCTCATTTGCCTACGCCGTTGCGCACCATGTCATGGCCGCCATTGCTCATTGTCGTGGCGACGAATCACTGCTGCGACTTTTCGACGACGTCGCCGCCGGCGCCACCGTCACCGACGCCCTGGGGCGGCCCCCGTTGGCATTTCTGGCAGGCTGCCAGGACGGGGAGAGCCAGCAGTCACCTGGTGCTGGAGCCGGCGGTCAATGACCGGCAGCAGCGCTGCCGGCGTCGGGAACTTCGATTGGGGCCTGGCGGGCTCCAGAACGACCGACCGATCGCCCGAACGGGGGGCACGTCTTCGTGCTCCACGTCTGTGAGGGGCCCTTCCAAAAGGACCGCAGGCGCGATGAGTTCGATGGAGGCGCCTTGCCAAGTCGCAGGCTTGGTTGAATTGGCCTCCGGTCATTTCGACCGCAGCCTGCTAACGTCCTCAACTTCGGTCGGATCTGTGGAGGGTGTTATGCGCTGGTTTGTGGGGACCCTCATCGTCACTTTGGCCGCCACCACGGCGGTGCAAGCGTCGGTGTTCCTCAATGGGGTCAACGTCGATGGCGTCGTCAACCAAACCTTCGAGAACTGCACGGTGAAGATCGACGAGAAGGGCAATGTGCTCATCACCGCCAAGGGCTACGAAGTGCAGTCGTCGGTGCCCAAGGTCCAGGTTCCACCAACGGCGCCAGCGTTTGAAGCCGTCACCAAGCACTACTTCCTCGTCAGCGACACCAGCGGCCCGGGGCTGGCGCAGTTTGACGTCGACGTGTTCATCAACTCCACCTGGGTCAAGCGCATCACCGCCGCCGACGAGCAAATCATTGTTGACGTCTCCCGCCACCTGCACAAGGGCAAGAACATCGTGCATTTCACGGCCACCAAGGACCTGAAGGAGGGGCGCAAGAGCGTTGCAGCCGAGCACTATCTAAAGATTCACGTCGGCGAAGGCAGCGTGAGCGGCAACGACGTGCTGATCGAC
>CAJBHN010000829.1 GCA_903952805.1 uncultured Myxococcales bacterium
CGCCCTCGCCCTCGCCCTCGCCCTCGCCCTCTCCCTCGCCCTCGCCCTCGCCTTCGCCCTCGCCCTCGCCTTCGCCCTCGCCCTCGCCCTCGCCTTCGCCTTCGCCCTCGAAAACCGAGCGGGGATCCGGGCACGCCGCCAGCAGGAGCGCGACGAGCAACGCGGGGGACTTGGTCCGAGACATGATTGGATGGTCAGCGATGATGGCGCGCTCCGTGTCCGGCGACTGCCGGCGACCGGTGGAGAGTCAGTCTGACCATCGTCAGACCGCGGCGCTCGACCATAGCGGCGAGTCCGGGTCCGGCAACCTCGTGCTCGCCTTGCCATCGTTCGAACAGGGCTGCGCTGACGGCCATCCAGCCGAGGGCGTTTACAGAGGCTGCTGCGGCCATCACGCTGTGGTCATGCCTGTGATCCAGCGCCACCCCGGTTCGATGCGTCCCGCCACCACCACGCCGTCGAACACGCCGTCGAACACGCCGACGACCGCGAGCACGCCGACGAGCTCGAGCACGCCGACGACCGCGAGCACCGCCCGCTTTGTCGACGTCCCCCGCACCCCGCGCCGGCGTCGTCGACGTGCGTCCGGCGGGGGCTGGCCCCTCGTCCCTCGTCGGCGTTCGGACCGGACAGGCCACCCTGCCGTTTCGCATCCGCCCAGCCCGTTCCTCGGGCTACACCGACGTCGACACCTCGACGCTGACGGCGCCCACGCGCACCATCGCCGGTCCCGTTCCCGCGGTGCTCACGATGGCGCCGGGGACGAAAGTCTCGGCCACCATCAACGGCGCCACGGTCGATGGCACGCTCGCGGGTTTCGATTACCAGGGGAGGCCCGTCCTCACCGACCAGCACGGCGCGC
Organism: uncultured Myxococcales bacterium; assembly: GCA_903952805.1. GTDB lineage: Bacteria > Myxococcota > UBA727 > UBA727 > VGSZ01 > VGSZ01. The sequence goes on from CAJBHN010000829.1 coordinate 863, forward strand.
GACGCGTGGCTGCGAGCCATGACAACCTTCGCGTGCAGCAGGCGGGCTCGTCGTCGCCGCTGCCCAGCGTGTTGGCTTCGTTGCCCGCGGGGGCGGTGGTGGGCCCACCAGCGATCCTGCTGCAGGCTCTCGATGCCGCACTCGACACCAAGGTCGTCGGCACCCACGCCGCGCGCGAGTATACCGACGCGTTCACCGCCCGCGGCTTTGAGGTCTTCATCGTCGGCGGTGGCGTGCGCGATGCGATTGCCACGCTCACGCAGAACCCGAACGCGACGGTCACCGAGCTGCTGGCCCTGCTCAACGACGTCGACATCGTCACGACGGCGCCGCCACCGGTGGCGCGCGAGATCTGCGAGCAGGTGGCTCCCGAACTCAGCGGTGGTGGGGTGTGGTCGCCGAAGTTCGTCGAGCAATTCGGCGTCGTGCTGGCGGGCGGCAAGAAGGCTGGACTGCCGCAGTCCGACGGCCTCGACATCGCCACCATGAAGCACAGCGGCATGTTTGGTGAGCAGCAGCACCACGCGGATACCAACGAGAAGAGCTTCCCCACGACGTTCGGCTTCGACATCGCCAACGACGCCGCCGCCCGCGACTTCTGCTGCAACGCCCTGTACTACGACCCCCGCCTCAAGGTCGTCGTCGACCCGACGCTGCAGGGCATCGCCGATGCCGAACACCGCTTGCTGCACCCCACGCATGTCGACCTGAAGGCGGAAGAAGCCACCGTGTCGGCGCGCTTCTGGAAGTTTCGGCTGCGCGGCTTCAGCACCGACGGCGAAAGCCTGCAGGCGATCCGCCAACACGCCCAGGTGGTCTTTTCGACGTCGACCGGCCGAGATCGCTGGCGTCTGCAAAACACGCTTGGTCGCACGGCACCCAAGGACGCAACGTCGCCGGCGGCGGTCGAGGCGTGGTTGAAAGACCTGCGCCGCGTGATGCATGAAGACCATTGCGCCGATCTCTTCGACCGCGCCCTGCGCGGCGGTGTGCGTCAGGGTGTCGTGAGTGAGGTGCTGAAGCGCACGCAAAAAGGCGCCAACGCCACGACGCCCCCGACGACAACGACGACGGCGACGACGACGACGACGACGAACGGCGGTGGCGTATGAGTGCGCCGGTGACCGTGCTGGCAGTGGTCCGCGGCGACGACGGCGTGTGGGAGGCGATGGTGCAGCCGGTGTACGGCGCCGACGACCTCGATGTGCGCACCAGTCTCGACGACAGCGCAGGCGTGCAGGCCTCGGTGCGCGTGCTGGGTGAGATGCGCACCCTGACGGTGTTCGTGGAAGGCGACGGCGCCGGTGTCGTTCGCTACGACGACGCCTTGCCGAGCTGACGCCCTCACCCCCTCACCCCCAGCGGCGCAACGAGTCGGCGAAGGGGTGGGCCGGCGGTTTGGCAGGACGGGGGAGGCATCATCGAGGACAGCAGGGGCCTCGGCGCGAGGAGAGGCCTGGCGCAAGGCTGACTCGCGACCATGAACGGCGCTCGTCGTTATGTGTGCTTCGTCGGATCCGATGGCGCGCTCGTGCTGCCGAAAACCTGGACAAGCGGATCATTCCGTCAATGGGAGGATGTAAGACAAAGCAACACATGTCGGTAGGCCGACGAAATATCCCGTATGAGCACCACGACATCACCTCTCGCCCGCAGCACCGTGAACTCTGTCCAGGTTTCGCCCAGCCAGGCGTCGCCCGTGGCCTCCCAGGCCGCGGCCACGCGTGACCTGCCGGGCGTGGCGGTTGCAACGTCCCCGTCCCCGTCGTCGTCGACGGCAGTGTACGACGCCAGCCCCGGACGGGCCCAACCGCTGGCGACGGTGCCTTCGTCGGCGCGGACGTCACCGTTGTCGGTCCGTTTGGCGGGGGCCGCGGTGGTGGGGGACCGCACGGTGAAGCAGGAACGCAAGTTGGGCGTGCTGTTGACGTCGCACGGCGACATCGATGACCCCAAGACGCAGTTGCGGAGCTACGTGCGTGAGGCGGTGTTGCGCAATCCAGGGCTGCCATTGCCGGCGGCGGTGCGGCCCTTCGTCGACGCCATTGGCTGGCCGTTGCAGAAGCCGACCTTGCTGCGCCAGTACGCGGCCACCGGGCCGACGCGCTACGACGAGAACTCACAGAAGCAAGCCGACGCGCTGACCGACGCGCTGAAGGCGAAGGGCGTCGAGGGGCGCGCCTACGTCGGCTACAACTTCACGCACCCCAACATCGAAGACGCCGTACGCCAGATGAAGGAAGACGGCGTCACTGACGTCATCATCTTCAACCAGGGTGCCCAAAACTCGGTCGCGACGATGGGTGAGAGCGTTCACGAGGTCGAAGTAGCGATCGAGCGGCTGCCCGACTGGGACGTGAAGGTGTCGGCGGTCAATTCGTTCAGCGACGACCCACGCTTTCGCAAGCTGTTGGCCGACCGACTCGCGCAGGACGCCCACACCGCGTTTCCCGGTGCAGCACCAAAGGATGTGTTGATTCTGGTGACGTCGCACGGTTTGCCAAAGCACCTCATCGACAAGGGAGACATGGCGACCAAGCAGATGATGGACGCCTACGAGGCGGTGCGCGCGGACCTGGCCGCTCGCGGTTTTCAGGTCGAGCACGGCTACTTGAACGACGACTTCTTCCCCGGTGCCGAGTGGACGAGCCCCAAGGCCACCACGCTTGCGCAGCAGATTGTTGACGACGTCACGCTCGGCAAGCGCGAGGCGCCCAAGCACGTGCTGCTGGACGGACGCCTGTCGTTCACCGTGCACCACCGCGCCACGTTGTTCGATGCCAACGTCGAGGCGCGTGAGATCTTCGAGACCCCGCGCGGGCCGGCCTGGTCACGCTTCCCCGGCGCCGAGGTCAAGCTCGCCCCCAACTTTGACGGCGATCCCGGACTGGCTGCTCTGTTCGCCGAGCTGACCGTTGAGGCCCTCGCTGGCAAGGCCGCCGACATGGTGGTCGTCGACCCGTAAGACTGCAGTCGGCGTCGGCGAACGCATCGTTTCAGCAAC
>CAJBHN010000830.1 GCA_903952805.1 uncultured Myxococcales bacterium
AGACCGGCTGTTGAGCACAGAGCCGAAGACCAATGGCCACCGAGTGCACGTCCCGGGTGCGGCTCTTCGACAGACGTCCGCTCGTTGCAGGGGGCTGGAGCGGGCGCCGCTGAAGGACGGCCCGCGGGGACACAAACGACGGGTTCGTTTCACGTCAGCCTGCTACCCTCCGCGCCGATGACGGACTCCCCTGCGCCCAAGTTGCCAGCCCCCTTTGGCAAGTACCTGCTGACCAATCTCATCGCCGTCGGCGGCATGGCCGAGGTCTACCGCGCCAAGATCTTTGGTGCGTCGGGCTTTGAAAAAGACATGGTCGTCAAGCGGATCTTGCCCAGGTACGCCCAGAATCCGTCATTCGTGCAGATGCTCATCGACGAGGCCAAAATCGCCGTCAGCCTCAGCCACGGCAACATCGTCCCCATCTACGAACTCGGCGAACTCGACGGCAGCTACTACATCGCCATGGAATTCGTCGAGGGTCGCACCATCCTCGACGTCCTGCGCGATGCCCACAGCAAGAAGGTACCCATCTCCTGGGCCCATTGTCTGGGCGTGGCCGCCGAGGTCGCTGAGGGGCTCGCCTATGCCCACACCCGCACCGACCCGCAGACGGGTCGGCCGTTGGGGTTGATCCACCGCGACATCAACCCCCGTAACATCGTCATCACCAAGGGTGGCGAGGTCAAAATCCTCGACTTCGGCATCGCACGGGCCAGCACCAAGCGGCATCAGACGCAAAGCGGGGTCATCAAGGGGACGCCTGGCTACATGTCGCCAGAGCAAATGTACGGTCAGCCCATCGATCAGCGCAGCGACCTGTTCTGCGTCGGCATCATGCTCTTTGAGCTGCTGACCCTGCGGCGTCTCTTTCCGGTGTGGGACGTCGCCGAGATGCGCCTGGTCTATGAGGCGGGCCCCGTCCCCGCTCCCTCGAGTGTGACGCCGTCGGTGCCGGCCGAGGTGGACGCGGTGGTCATGAAGGCGCTGGCTCCCAGGATCGAGGACCGCTTCCAGAGCGCGGGTGAATTCGAAGAGGCCCTGCGCACCACAATGGCCCGCAGTGGGCTCGCGGTGACGGCGTCGGGGTTGGCCCGCGCACTGCAGGCCATCGACGACGCCCCGGTCGCCCGGGCATCGACCGGGATTTCAACCGACGCCGACGGCGCCGCCTTCGCGGCCATGCTGAAGGTCACTGCCGGTCGGTCGTCGCCGTCGCCGTCGCCGTCGCCGCCGTCGTCGCCGCGGGCCAACAGCGCCTCACCGCCGCCGACGCAGCCCATGCCGGTGCCCAGGGAAGCGCCGGCCGTCATCGACGCGCCACACAGCTTCGTCATCTCGCTGGCCGACAGCCCCCTGGGGCCTCCCGAGTCCCGGGCCGCGCCCTTGCCATTGCCGGGACAGGCCGACCGCCTCGTGTCGGCGCCGCGCACGCAGGTACTGGCCCAGAACCAGGCTCTCGAGTGGTCCCAGAATGTCGGCAACGACGCCGAACTGCTGGCCATCGCCAAAGCCATGGGGACCGCCCCGGGACAGGGTCGCCGCATCCTGTTGGTCGCCGCCGCCATCGTGGCCGTCGCCGTCGTCGTGGGCGGCGTTGCCTTTGGCGGCGAGCTCACGGCCATGGTCGGTCGAGCGGTCAGCGGCCGGGAGCAAACCCTCGGCGAGATTGTCGTCAAGATCCGGCCCTCACCCGACGACATCGTCCTCGACGGCAAAAGCCGCGGCGGCGGCAACAAGAAGTTCAAGAACATCGACGTCGACGTGCCGCACCGGCTGGTCGTGACGCCCAAAGGCATGGACCCGATCGTGCAGGAACTCATGCGCGCCGACTTCAAGGTCGCCGACGACGGGGGCCTCGCGTTCACCCTGGACAAGGACTTCGCGGCCCCGCCGGCCCCGCCGCCGTGATGGTGCGAGCAAGGCCTACATGTATCCGCGGGAGATCTGCTGGATTACCGGATGGTTGATCCCGCAGGTGCGATACCCTTTCAACTGGTTGACCGATAACCGACCTGAGTGGTTCCAGTGCACCGACACTGGCCAAGTCTGACGGAGCAAGCATGAAGAGCTTTCGTACGAGTCGCGTATTGGGCACGTTGGTCAACGCCTCGCTGCTGCTGGGCGCAGTGGGCCTGATGGCGATGGCCGGCGTCGCCTGCACCGACACCGAGTTCATCTCGTTTGAGAAGCCCGGCGATCCGCTGCGCCCCGTCGGCGAAGCCTGCACCGTCGACAGCCAGTGTGACGGTGGCCGTTGCGTTGGCGGCGCCTGCAGCGACGGCGGCTGTCAGAACGACGACGACTGCCGCGAGAGCGAAATCTGCGTCTTTGGCGCCTGCGAAAACGCCGACGACTTCGCCTGCCAGACCGACCAGCGCCCCATCATGACGGTGAGCAGCACCGCCGTGACCTTCGAGCAGGTCGCCCTTGGCCAGACCCAGGACCAGGTGGTCACCGTCGGCAACGTCGGCGACTGCTTGCTGACCCTGCAGGTCATCAGCTTCTCGCAAAACACGAGCCCCGACTTCGCCTGCGACCCCTGCTCAGCCGAGTTCTTTCCCCAGCGCGTGCCGCCGGGCCGCACTCTGGACGTCACGGTCTCGTACGCCCCCACCCGACCCGGCGAGGCCATTGGCGACCTGTTGATTCGCGGCGACGACGCCACCGCCGGCGCCGACGGCCTG
>CAJBHN010000831.1 GCA_903952805.1 uncultured Myxococcales bacterium
CGCCGACCGTCACGAAGCCCACCAGGAGCAGCGCCCAGGGGCTGGTGCGTGCCGTGTGCCTGCAAGGAAACCCGGCGGAGGAAGGTGTCAACGACATGAAAGAGGCGACCAATCTTGGGTGAAGGGGATAAAGGCATCGGCCATCGCGGCGTTGCGCGCCACTGCGCTCGCAAAGAACACGCCACTCTCGCTGGCTATTTCGACCGCTGAGCGTCTTGAGTGGAAGGGCAGTTCGCTGCTTCTCGTGGACGTGGAGGCCGGTGTGAAGCGCGCTGCGGGTGGGGTCTCTGTATCGGCCTGCACAGAAGAGGGCCCTCGCTGCGGATGCCGCTTCGTCAGCGCAAGAGGCCATCATCAACGCTGACCCTGCCGATGAGGCGGTCGAACGGAGCACCATGCCGACGATCGCCGGCGCCTGACTTCGACCGCCTCGCGGTGAAATCAATCGATTATTCGGATACTTGGCGTTACCTCCAAGGGCAGCCGTTGGCGTGAGCCTTCAGTCGCGGACCCGGGCCCGACGCAGCGCCGACGCCACGTCTTCCTGCGTGATGAGAGCGCGGCCGGGCTCGTGCTCCCGCTGCTTTTGCATGATGGCCTCGCGGGCCCGGGCCCACACGGGGTCAAAGGGACCAGCTTTGTCGACGACGAGGTGCAAGATGCCGTTGCCGTCCATCGGCGCACCGGGGGCGTAGAAGCGCACGTCCCACGAGTAGGTCGAGGCGGCACCCGGCAGTGGCGCGTCCTTCTTGATGGCGTCGAAGCTCTTGCGAATCTGCAGAATCAAGATCGGCGCGGGTTCGGCAGCCGCCAGCGCGGCGTCGTCGGCGACGGCACGGGCTTCGTGGTCGCCGTCGTGGTCGCCGTCGTGGTCGCCGTCGTGGTCGGCGGCGTCTTTGGCATCTTGCTCGGCGCGCCAGGCCTCGGGAGACATCGGCTCCCCCTTTTTCCCCATGGCGTGCACGGTGACGTCGAAGACCTCGAGGATGGCGTCGGGCCCCTCCTTCTGGATGCGCCCCAGGCTCACGAGCGGCACAGCGAGGACCGAGAACTTCCAGCGGCCAGGGGTATCGATGAGCAGGGTGTAGGCGTTGTCGTCGCCGAGGGTCGGATGGAACTCGTAGCCCGGACGACCACCACCCAGCAGCGCGAAGCTCTTCAGGCGGGTGTCGGGAGGAACGACGACACGGGTGGCGTGGCCGGCGAAGACCTTCTTGCCCTCGGCGAGGTCCTCGCTGTTGCCAAACACCGTGCCCTTCTTGACGCCGGGCAACAGCTCCGGCTTGCGGTCCAGCAAATGCATCAACATCTCGAGCGGATACACGTCGCGGATGGGCTTGCTCTCGAGCTCGACAAGCAGCTTGCGAATCGCTTGCGGCGTCGACAGCGTGGCCATCCAATCGGCCATCTTCTGAACGGCATCGGCATGACCGACGCCCTTCATGGTCCAGGCGTCAAAGAGGCGAACGACATGGCCCGCCAGCCGCGGCATCCCCTGTTTCTCGACGTCGGGCGCTGACGCTTCGGGATTGAACGCGTCCTTGAGGCCCTTGGCGCGCAGGGCGTCGAGGCGCTCGGCGTCGCTTTGCACGTTGCCCTTGAGCATCCGCTCGTAGGCCTCGCGCTGTTGCTGACCCTGGTCGAAGCCGTCGGAGGAGCCCTGGTCGCCGCTGCCCTTGCTGCGCTTGATGCTGTCGGCGCCGGTGGCGGCGGTTTCAGCCTCGGGCTCAACATGGACTTCGACTTCGGTTTCGTGGGCATCCACCTCAACGTGTCGTCGTCGATGGAGGTCCTCGGTGCACTCCGCGGCCGCGATGCCGCCGACACCGCCCGTGGCGCCAGCCTCGTCGGCCTCGTCGGC
>CAJBHN010000832.1 GCA_903952805.1 uncultured Myxococcales bacterium
ACTCCGCCGTCGCCGCCGCCGACAACGCCGTCGCCGCCACCGCGCTGTGCCAGGTGCGACCAGGCAAGCGGGCGAGGGCCAAGACGGCCGCCGGCGCCACCGCCGCCAACGCATGCCCCGACAAGACGTGCAGCGACGCCAACACCCCGCTGCCCAGGACCAGGCCGACCATCAAGAGGTCGACGATGACGTCGTGGTCGTTGTCGTCAGGCACGACGGCCAGGCGTCGTCGTTGTCGCAGTGCCCACCACGTCACGCCCACCAGCAGCGCCACCGGCAGCAGGCCACCGCTGACGCGGGACAGCCGCGTCAACGCGGGGCGTGAGAGGTCCCCCGTGAAGGGATGCACCACGGCGTAGGCACTCGCCGCCAGCAGCGACACCAGCGGGGCCTTGCTCTGGTACAGGCGCCCGTCGCGAACTGCTTTGTCGTCGATGTAGCCCCAGGCGCGCACCACGTCGTTGATGGCCAACGTGTGGTGCTCGACGAGGGCCTTGACGGTGAAGACCCGCACACCCTCGTTGGGATTGTTCAGCGGGTCATGCAGCGGCGACGCGATGACCACCGCAGCAACGACGGCGCCGACAGCCAGCACGGTGCTCAGGGGGTGGGTCATGGCGGGCTCAGGGAGCGCGGTCGCCTCGACGGACGAGCGTTGCTTCCACGAGGAGAAACGCCACCGCCGCCAACAACAGCCAGGGCCACAGGGGCTCGCCTGGTCGATCGCTGCGATCCCGCCGAATGGTCGCCCCCGTCGGCAGGACGTCCTTGAGATCGCCATCGTCGATGTGGCGCAGGTCCATTTCCCGAGGGTCCATCAGCACCGTGAAGCGCTCGCCTGGCAGTGGCGTACGGACATCTTTCGAGCGAGCGGCCACACCGTACAGGCCCACCTGCGTGGTGTCGGTGAAGGTGACGTCGTGGTCGTTGTGGGCGCTGCCAGCCGGGTCGGGCTCGGTGCCACGCTCCACTGTGACCTGGCGGCCGTCGGGCAGGGTGACTACGGCGGCGTCGGCGTCTGGAGGCAGGTGGATGGTCCGGATCTGGCCGACCCGGGCGGTGCGGGGGCGTCCATCGTCGAGCGCCCGTCCCAGGTAGAGCACGACCTGCTCCATCAGCGGCAGAAATCCCGGGCGAATGGGCAGGTCGGTCCACTCCCGATCCACCGACGTCGTCAACAGGAGCACGCGACCCTGGCCGCTTGGACCAACGGCGCGCTCCATCAATGCCGGCGCATCGTTGCTGAAGCGAGCCAGAATCGGGCGAACCACGTTTGGGTCGGGCTCGACGAGCATCGATGCCCGCGTGCGCACCCGCGTCAAGCCAGGCAACGCATCGGTTGAGGAGCCGGCAAAGGCCCGCAGGACCGGATGCTCGGTCGCGAAGCGGCTCAGACCCAACACATCATCGACGGCGGCGTCGTCCAATAAGGCTTGTTGCTTGCTTCCTCGCAGGACGGCGGGCAGCACGGCTCCCAGCGACCTGTTCCAGGCGTCGACGTCCATCTGGTCGCCGCACGCGATGAACAACCCGGCGCCGGCGGAGACGTGGGAGACAAGTGCTGCGGCTGCGGCGTCTTCGAGGCGGGCGACGTTGGCGAGGACGACAACGTCGATGCCAACCAGACTGGTGGCGTCGAGCTTCTCGGGAGGCATGACTGACACATCGAGGCGGCTTTGGCCCGCCGCACCCATGCGCGACGACGACAAGGCCTGGGTCAGGTAGTGGACCTCATCGGCAAATGGCACCGCATCGGGTTCGCCGTCGACGATGAGGACCTTCAAGCGGGGCCGCTCTTCGTGGGCCAACACCACGACGTTGTCGAGGGGCAGGGCGTCGTCATCGAGCGCAACACTGATGGTGCTCGACGGTGAGGTGCTCGACGGCGCCGTGAAGGTGCGTTCCAGGCGCTGAGCGCTCGACGAGAAGGGCAACTGCAGGCGGGGCCCGCGGGCGGCATCGACAAAGAGGTCGGCGATGACTTCGGCGTCGCTTCCGCCGAAACGGGCGGCATTGAAATGGACCGTCATGCCCTGGCTGGTGGCGGCGACGTTGACGTCGGTGATGCCATGGTTGGGCGGTGGTGTGTCGTCGCCGACCTGGACGAGTTCGACCCGCAGGCCGGGGGCCTCGGTGGCCGGTCCGCGTGGGAACCCATGGGCGGCGAGATCGGAGATGAGGGTCACACGGCGCTCGCCCTCGGCGTTGCCTTTGGTCGTTGCGTCGTCGGCCCCGTTGTCCAATCCGGCGGCGTTGACGGCCAGAGCGCCGGCGCGGGCCACGCATGCGGCAACGTCTGCATAGGTGGCACCGACCGCAAGGGCGTCGAGGGCGGCGGCGGCGGCGGCGCGATCAAACGTGGGTGCGACCAGATCACGGGCCTCGGCCTCGCAGGCGACGACGCCAACGCGCACATCGTCAGGCAGGCTCCCCAGGCGTTCGCGGGCCTTGTCCCTGGCGCGTTCGAAGCTCGTGACACCGTCGACACGGGCCTGCATGGACGCTGACGCATCGACGGCAAAGACGACCACCGTGGGTGCCGAACTCAACGCGCTGCTGCTGTCGTCGAGCAGGAGGGGCCTCAGCAGAGCCGCGGCAATGGCGAGAAAAAACAGTGTGCGCACGAGCAGCAAGACAAACTGGCGCAAGCGGATGCTGCGGGCCGTGCGCTTTTGTGAGCGCAGGAGGAGTTCCATGGGCGCAAAGCGCACTCGCCTGGCTCGACGACGAGACAGCAGGTGAATGAGCGTTGGCAAGACCACCGACAGCAGGCCCAGCGCCAGTCCCCCATTCAACAGGGTGATGCCAGCGAAGTTCATCGTCGTCCTCGATGGTCATCGAGGATGGCTCGAAGAGGCGGAACGACGGAGCCACCGACGCGAAACAGGCCGTAGCGGGCGTCGTTGCCGGTGGCCTGACGCTCGACGCCGGCCAGAAACGCCGCCAGCTCGGCGAGGTAGGCCTTGCGCACCAAGGGGGCATCGACTTGGACTTCGCGGTCTCCCTCGAGGTCTTCGAACTTGACGACGCCGTCGAAAGGGAAGTCGAGTTCGTCGTCGTGCATCAGGTGCATGACCATGGATTCGCCCCCTCGGCGTCGAAGGACCCCGAGGGCGTCGAGTGCATCGGGCCCCGCGTCGATGAAGTCGGAGATGACGACGACCACGGCCTTGCGGCGCAGCCGATCGCCGACACGCCGCAGGGTGGCGCCGAGCTCGGTCTTGCCATCGGCGGTGGCGGTGAGCAGCAGCTCGCCAATATGACCCAGGGCGTCCCCGCGACCGCGGGGTGCCAAGGAGGCGTGCTCGTGGCCGGCGAACAGCGACACGCCGGGAGCATCTTGTTGCTGCAGGGCAATGAAGGCCGTCGCCGCCGCCAGCGTGCGGGCCACGTCGAGTTTGCTGGGGCCAAGAGCCCCGCGGGCGCCGCCAGCGTAGGACATGGAGTTGGAGGTATCGACGACGATGATGACGTCGGTGCGCGTCTCGTCTTCGGTGCGGCGGACGTAGCTTTTGTCCAGGCGACCCATGACGCGCCAGTCGAGGCGTCTCACATCGTCGCCGGGGGTGTAGACCTTGTGCTCGGCAAACTCGGTCGAGCTGCCAAAGCGTCGTGAGCGGTGGCCACCGGCGAACAGGGCATCGGCGACAATGCGCGCGCGCAACTCGATGGGCATGATGCCGTGCAGGGTCTCGGGACCCAGCATGGAGGCGACGCCGTCCACCGAGGACGACGGCTGGGATGTCGCCAGTTGGGTTTGATCCCCGATCGGAGCCACCGAATCGGTCACCGCGGCTCCACCGGCAAAGACGCCACGATCTCCTTGATGACATCCGCTGCTCGCACGCCCTGGGCCTGGGCCTGGAAGGTGACGACGACGCGATGGGCCAAGACGGCACCGGCCACAGCCTTGACGTCGTCAACCGAGGCCGCGAATCGCCCCTGCAGGGCCGCCCGTGCCTTGGCCGCCAAGACCAGCGACTGCGACGCGCGGGGACCAGCGCCCCACGACAGCTTGGTCGACGCAATGCTGCCTTTGACATCGGGCCGGGTGGTGCGAGTGAGCTGCACCGCGTAGCGCACGACGCTGTCGGGCGCCGGCACGCGCCGGACCAGGGCCTGGAAGCGAAGCACATCTTCTGCGCTCAGCACGGCCTGGGGTACGGGGCCCGCGGCACCCGTGGTCTGACGGACGATCTCGACCTCGTCATCTTCTGACGGGTAGCCGACCTCGATGAGAAACATGAAGCGATCGAGCTGAGCTTCGGGCAGGGGATAGGTGCCCTCTTGCTCGATCGGGTTTTGCGTCGCGAACACCAGAAACGGTTGCTCGAGGCTGTAGGTGCTGCCGCCAGCGGTGACCTTCTGCTCTTGCATCGCCTGCAGCAGGGCGGCCTGCGTTTTGGGAGGCGTGCGGTTGATTTCGTCAGCGAGGAGGACGTTGGCGAAAACGGGGCCCTTGATGAAGCGGAAGGTGCGGGCGCCGCTGGCTTTGTCTTCCTCGAGGACGTCGGTGCCAGTGATGTCAGATGGCATCAAATCTGGCGTGAACTGAATGCGGTTGAAGCTCAAACCCAACCCGTCGGCCAGCGTTTGGATGAGCAGGGTCTTGGCCAGGCCAGGCACGCCAACAAACAGCCCGTGGCCGCGCGCAAACAGCGACAGCAGCAGCAGCTCGACGACGTCGTCTTGGCCGACGATCCGCTTTTTGATCTCCGTCCGCAGCAGCTTGGCTTTGCCGCACAACTCGGCGACCAAAGCGACATCGTCGTCGCGGGCCTCGGCGGGGGCGGTGAGCACGTCGATGGTGGCGGCGGC
>CAJBHN010000833.1 GCA_903952805.1 uncultured Myxococcales bacterium
GCTGGGCTTCACGGGTTGTCGACGAGGGTACGGGCCATGCGTTGGACCTCTCCCCGAAAGGTGCGGTTCAGCAGGGAGCGGAAGGCGCCCTCGGGCTCGCCGGCCTGCTCCGACAGGGCATGCAGCGTCGCTTCGGCGCGAGCAAAGACCCGAGCCATGTCGTCGATTCCCCACACGCCAGCGGTCGCGGGCGTGACGCGGCCCTGGGAGGCATCTTTGTCGATGTCGAGCCAGTCGTCGGCCATCTGGCCCAGCTCGGCGATGCTGTACAAAAAATCGCGTTCGAGGTCGCCGGCGAAGGCGTCCACGCCCCATAACAACACGTCCATGCTGCCCGTCACGCCGGCCATGCGAAAGCTGCTGCCGCTCGGGTCGATGGCGCCCGCCATGCTGCTGATCTCGCCATCGATCCAGGCATCGGCAGCCAGCAGCAGCGCATCAAAGGCCCGGTGGTCGTCGTCATCGCGACAGAAGGCACGCAGGGCCCGGGCCAGGGCTGCCGCCGCCACCACCTCCGGCGACGCCTCCGCGGGGACAAAGCCGCGCACCACCCGGCGCAGGACCGCGGCTTTGTCGACGAGCGACAGGTCGGCCATGCCGTCGTCGAGAGCTTCGTCGAGCACGAGGATCCAGGCCGCCCCCAGCGCCACCCGCTCGCAGCGCTCTCGCTCCACCAACCGAAAGATGATCGGGATGGCCGCGCGGGCGGCCGTGACGACGGCGGCTTCGTCGGCGCCGACGGCCCGCATGAACCGGCTCGCGAGGGTCACCAGTGGCGGGCGGCGGGCGGAACACACGATCGTCGACAAACCCAGTCCGCAGTACAACTCGTAGCCGCCCCGCCACTTGGGCAAAAAGCCGCTGTCGTCGAGACCGGGCCACAGGGGCCGCACGAGGGGCAACACCACGCGGTCAAACAGGCGCCCCACCTCGTGGACCAGCACCGACCGAAAACTCGGCAAGCGCGGGTCGCAGGCGTCGTCGCCGACCACGGTCAGCACCGCCCGCTGCCGGTCGGCCAGCGACGGCGCCGGTAGCATCGTCCTCAACGACGCCGGCGGGGTGCGGGGGGTGGCTGTTGCACTCATCCCACATGACCCTACCCGGGATCCGGGGGATCGTCATGGCGCTTCTGATGGCTTGATTGCGCGGCTGCAGACCGTCGCACACGAGCCCGGCGCGACGTTTCCCGCCGACCCGGCAGCACCGTCACCGCCCGGCACCATCGCCGGGGGCGGACCTCACAACGTCGTCGTCGCCTTCGCCAGATGAAGGACATGGTGAAAGTGTTGCGGGCTGACGGGCTGCACACTCAAGCGCTGCCCCCGGGCCAGCAGCGGCATCCCCGACAGGGCGGGCTCATCCCTGAGTCGTTCCAGGGGCAACACCTCCTCGAAGCGCTCAACGAAGGCGATGGGGACCATCATCCAGCGGGGCGAAGAGGGGGCGCTGTCGCCGTCGTAATAATCGCTCTTGCTGTCGAATTGGGTCGGGTCGGGCACGGGGGTGCCGCAGACGCGGGCGACGCCAGCCACCCCAGATGGGGATGCGTTGGAGTGGTAGAACAGCACGAGGTCGCCCACCTTCATGAAGTCGCGCATGTAGTTGCGCGCCAGATAGTTGCGCACCCCCTCCCACCCCGACGTGCGATCACGCTCCAGTTCGGCGATGCCGTAGACGTCGGGCTCGCTCTTCATCAGCCAGCACACCGGCCCCGAGCTCGGCCGTGCGTACGGCGTTGGGGCCGTTTTCGGCGTCGTTGCCGTCCCGGCCTGCTTCGTTGCGGCCTGCTTCGTTGCGGCCTGCTTCGTTGCGGCCTGCTTCGTTGCGGTCTTCTTCGTCGCGGTCTTCTTCGTCGCGGTCTTCTTCGTCGCCATGCGTCGTCGCTAGCCGACCGGGCCGCCGCTTGGAAGGCCGGCCAGCGTTCCTGCGGCCTGCTCGGCCACCTCGGCTTCGAGGTGAGCGACCAATTCGGGATTCTTCAGGGCCCGCTTGAGGTAGCGCACGGCGAGGGCGACGGCCTCGTCGGTGGCGAGGTCGGAGGCCGTGCCCAGGTGGCGCCGTCGTCGGGAGCTGACTTCCCACAGCGCCACCGCCGCCGACACGCTGACGTTGAAGCTCTCGACCATGCCGTGCATCGGAATCGTGAAGCGGTGCTCGGTGAGCGCGAGGGCTCGCTTCGACAAGCCGCTGTGCTCCGAGCCAAACACCAGGGCGACCGGACGGCTGACGTCGATGTCGTACACCGACACACATCCCTGGCCGACGTCGGCGGCGTAGAGGTCGAAGCCCTGGGCCGACAGGTCGCCGAGGCAGCGGGCCAGGCCTTTGTGCTTGCGCACCGAGACCCAATCGTCGGCGGAGCGGGCGATGGCCTTGTTTTTTTCCCAGCGGTTGGGCTGTTCGACGACGTGCATGGCCGAGACGCCCATGCCCTCGCAGGTGCGCAGCACGGCGCTGGCGTTGTGGTTGTCGACGAGGTTTTCCAGCACGACCGTCACGCTGTTGAGGCGCCCGGCGGCGACGTCAATCATGCGCTGGGCCCGATGGGCCGACAAATGCGACATGAACGCTGCGGCCAGGGGCTGGGCTTCCAAGAGGGATCGCAGGGTGGTGGCGTCGGGCACGAGCCCTGCTGCCACTGTCGACGCCGTCGCACCAGCCGGTCTGGTGGGCCGGGAATGCGCCGCCGCCGCGGCTGGTTGTGTCCACGAGAGGTCAACCATGCACACCCCCCGCCAGAGCCGTCGTGCCGCCATCCTGTCCGTCGCCACCCGCGTGATCCGCGTTTTCTCCGTTTCGGCCCTGTTGGCCGGCGGCTTCATCGCCAGCGCCGAATCACTGGCCGACGTCTCACTGGACAATGACGACGACGTCCGCCGCGTCCGCAGCTTGTTGGCCCGAGCCGCCGACGAGGTGTTGTCCAAACCGCCGATGGACGGAGACCGCGCGCTGCTGGCCATCATTGCTGCCCAGGAAGCCATCGCCACCGCCGCGGTGCCCGAACCCACCGAGAGGCACCTGCGCGCCATCCTGACGGCGTCGCAGGTGGCCGAAGACGCCGCCCGCGGTTGACGCCGGGCCCGCCGCCGACGCAGGACAGACCCGGGATTGATGCTCGGGCCTTCCCTCTGGCGGCGAGTCTGTTACGCCCGCCCCATGGGATTTTCGTGCGGCATCGTCGGTCTGCCCAATGTTGGCAAGTCCACGCTCTTCAACTGTCTGTCGTCGGCGCGAGCCGAGGCGGCCAACTACCCGTTTTGCACCATCGAGCCCAATGTCGGCATCGTTGAAGTGCCCGACGCCCGCATGAAGGCGCTGGCGGTGGTGGTAAACCCCGAGCGGATCGTCCCCGCCACCACCCGCTTCGTCGACATCGCCGGCATCGTCAAAGGCGCCAGCAAGGGTGAGGGGCTGGGCAACAAGTTTCTGTCCCACATCCGCGACGTCGACGCCATCTGCCACGTCGTGCGCTGCTTCATCGACGAAAACGTCGTCCACGTCGACGGCAAGGTCGACCCCGTCCGCGACGCCGGCACCATCGACACCGAACTGATCCTGGCCGACCTCGAGGCCGTCGAGAAGCGCCTCGATCGCGCCAAGAAGATGTCCAAGGGCGCCGACGCCACCATCGAGAAGAAGGCCGTGCCCTATCTCGATTCCCTCAAGAGCCACCTCGAGCGCGGCGAGCCCGCCCGGTCCCACAAGGCCGACGACGACGACGATCTCAAGGCCGTGCTGCACGACATGCACCTGCTGACGGTCAAGCCGACGCTGTTTGTCGCCAACTGCGACGAAGCCGGCCTGACCCCCGAGACCAACGCCCACCTCAAGGCCCTGCTCGACATGGCCACCGCCCGCGGGGACCAGGTCGTCGCCGTCTGCGCCAAGATCGAAAGCGAAGTCGCCGAGCTCCCACCCGAGGAGCGCGCTGATTTCCTGGCCTCGATGGGCATGGAGAGCTCGGGCCTCGACAAGCTCATCCGCGCCGGCTTCAAGCTCCTCGGCCTCGGCACCTACTTCACCGCCGGCGTGAAGGAAGTCCGGGCCTGGAACATCGTCAATGGCACCAAGGCGCCGGGCGCCGCCGGCGTCATCCACAGCGACTTCGAGCGCGGCTTCATCAAGGCCGAGGTCATCTGGTGGGAGGACTTCGTGACCCTCGGTGGCGAGTCCCGCTGCCGCGAGGCCGGCAAGCTCCGCCTCGAAGGCAAAGAGTACGTCGTGCGCGACGGCGACGTCATGCACTTCAAGTTCAACGTCTGACGCCAGAGTGTCGTCGTCGATCGACAGAAAAGCGGGGGCCTGGCCCCCGCTTTTCTGTCGTGCGAACGGCTCAGGGGCCGTCGCGGTACTCCACCGGCTGGGCTGCCTTCGACGTGTCGGGCAGGGGCACGGGCCGCACATCGATTTGGGCAGCGAGCCAGGCGCCGTCGTAGGTCTGCAGCAGGCGCTGCAGGCCGTCGCTCCAGATGGGGCGGGTGCCATCATGGGCACGCCGCAGCCACCACATCGTCGCCGAGCGCACGTGGTTGGGGTCGTGGCCGCCCCAGTTGGCGCCCTCGCCACCGAGGGTGTCGTGGTAGGGCTCGGTGATCTCCAATTCGTTCCAGGCCCCGCCCTTGGCGTCCATCAACGACAGATAGCGCTGACGCTCTCGCTCGACCCACGGCGGGCTCGACGACAGGGCCTTCTCGACGAGGAAGTAGACCCGGGCCAGCCTCTGAAATTGCCGGTCATAGACCCCCTGGGTGCGCTTGCGCAGGGCTCCGTCTTTCGCCGCCGGCACCAGCGCCCTGGTCGCCCACCGGACAAAGGCGGGGTCATAGCGGCCGAAGTCCCGCGCGGCCTGCAGGTCAAGCGTGGTGCCCTTGTGGGGCCCCTTGAGAAACGGCGTCGACGGCGCCGCCGCCAGCACAGCCTTCCACGACAACACCAACAGCCCGCGACAAAAGACCGTGCGCATGCCGCCATCGACGCCGTAGTCAAAGATGAGGTCGTCGCCGCAGCCGTGGCCGCTCTCGGGCATGCGCAGCCAGGCCGTGGCGATGGCGTCGCCGATGGGGGTGGGGGTGGGGGCACCCGACGGCGAGGTCGGTGTACCGGTGCCGGCGGCGGCGGTGGGACCCGCGAGGAGCGCGAGGGCGGTCAGCGACGCGATGATGGGGCGGTGCATCAATGCAGTCTGCCACCCCCTGAGCGCAGCGTCAGCGCAAGGCGAGGGCTGCGTGTTCGACCTGGGCGTCGGCCTGGGCCGTCAACGACAGCGACGACGACCGCTGTTGGCGCCACCACTGCAGGCCCGCCATGCCGATCATGACCGCGTTGTCGGTGCACAGGGCCCGCGGCGGCACCACCACCGTGACGTCGTTGTCCAGGCCGCGCCGCACCGCTTCGCGCCGCAAGTGGCTGTTGGCGGCCACGCCACCGCCAATGACCAGCGTCGACAGCTGCTGACGACGACAGGCGAGCATCGCCTTGTGCAACAGCATGTCGACGATGGCGTCTTGCAGGCTGGCGCACAGGTCGCGCAGGTCCTGGCCGTCGACGTCGTGGCCTTCGCGCTTGCGATAGCTTTCGACCCAGGTGCGGACGGCGGTCTTCAGGCCAGAAAACGAGTAGTCGTAGTGGCTGCGGTCCCGCAGGCTGCGGGGCAGGGGAAAGCGGGTCGGGTCGCCTTCGCTGGCGAGGCGGTCGATGACGGCGCCGCCGGGGTAGCCAAGCCCCAGCAGCTTGGCGCTTTTGTCGAAGGCTTCGCCGGCGGCGTCGTCGCGGGTCTGGCCGATCAGGCGCGAGAGACCCACGCCTTCGAAGCGGTACAACGCCGTGTGGCCCCCCGAGACGACCAGACCGATGTAGGGAGATGTGGGGGAAAGTGCGGGGTCGGCCGACGCCGCCAGCAGGTGGCCCTCGATGTGGTGGACGCCGATGAACGGCACGCCCAGGCCCTGGGCGAGTCCCTTGGCGTAGGTCAGGCCCACCAGCAGCGCGCCGATCAGGCCGGGGCCGTAGGTGGCACCAACGGCGCCGAGGTCGCCGGGAGCGATGTTGGCCTGGGCCAGGGCGCGGCCAACGACGTCGTCGATGCGGCTCAGGTGCTCCCGCGACGCGATCTCCGGCACCACGCCGCCGTAGATGGCGTGGGTGTCGACCTGCGAGTGCACGATCGACGACAGCACCCGACCGTCGCGGTGCACCACGGCGGCCGCCGTCTCGTCGCAGGACGACTCGATGGCCAGCAGGTACGGGTGCTGCATTGCGGGAGTCGTCACGTAAGAGGCCCGCCAATGGCGCTGCGGGGAATCCCCGAGCCGGGGCCCGGCTGGGGCGGCACGGTGGCGAAGCGGGCGCGGCACACGGCGATCCAGGCGCCCAGCACCACGGTGTTGCCGACGCTCAACAGCCCCACGGGATGGCTCCACAAAAAGCGCCCGCCGCTGCCGATGACCGTGAACACGCCCCCGAAGTCGCTGACGAGGGTCAGGCCGGTGATGAAGGCCGCCAGCCACAAGCCGGCTCGGGCCAACCGGGGCCGGTCGCGCGAGGCCCAAATGATGACGTTGAGAAAGCTGCCAACGGTGGCGAGGCCCGCGAGCAGCACGACCCCCAGCAGCAGCCCGAAGTTGAAGCGTTCGTACCAATGGCTGGCGTCGCCGACGAAGGCGCCGTGCAGAAACCAGCCGCCGCTGTAGCGCATGAACGCGGTGCCCACCGGGGCCGACACCAGCGCCACCGGGACCAGCGCCAGCAGCAGGGGAGGCCCCAAGACCTCGCCCTCGGCATGCATGCGCGGAAACAGCACCCGACCAATCAGGGTGCCGTAGACGATGTGCAGCGCCACAAACAGGGGCAGGGTCATGTTGTGCCCGGTTGACGACCAATCAACGGACCCAGTCACCACATGAGGACCGGGGAGGATTCCAAGCCAAGGACGCGGCCAAAGACTTGGAAGAAGGACTGTTTCGACCGCGGTGGATCAAAAAATGGCGCGCCCGACACGATTCGAACGTGTGACCTTCGGCTTCGGAAACCGACGCTCTATCCAGCTGAGCTACGGGCGCGTACGGCGACGTCGCTACCTCA
>CAJBHN010000834.1 GCA_903952805.1 uncultured Myxococcales bacterium
TGTTCAGGCGGCTGTACTCGGACAGCTTGCGCAGCAACAGGTCACGTTGGTCAAGTAGCTCGGCCGGTTGCTTTTCAACGGTTGAGGCCGCGGGTTGAGGCCGCGGGTTGAGGCCGGGGTTGAGCGTGGGCTCGGGGCTCAGGCCGATCGCGCCTTTGCCCTCAGACAGCGACGTCGATGGCGCCAGGCAGGCGAGCCTGCCCCATGACATCAGCCGCATACACAGACACCTGACTCCCGACGACATCCATCTCTGACGAGGGCACATCGCTCAACGACGCTGCGCGTGCCGACCCGCAGCGTCGCTCCGTGCTCACGGCCTCACGTGTCTCGTCGATCGTTGCGGCCACCAATGACATGCCGAAGCTCTCAGACGTCCTCTTGAAGGGCGTATTCCTGCGAGAACGCTGCTGGCCTCAAGGATGGAGACGATGCCGCGCCGTCGTCACAGACCTCGGTGAAGTCGTCGAGTACGCCATCGCCACAGCCCGCCAACTGGCAGGTGGTGCGGCAATCGTTGGGCGTGGTGTCGCTGTGGCCGGCGCCGTTGTCGCAGTCTTCGTTGAGGTTGAGGTCGACGACGCCGTCACCGCAAAAGGCGAGCACACCATGCGCGCGGCACAGGCCGGGCTCGCTGTCGCTGTTGTTCGCCCCGTCATCGCACGAATCAGTTCCGTCGACGATGTCATCGCCGTACGACTCGAGCTGGGAGTTCGTGCGGCACGCATTCGGTTGCGCAGTGGCGGCGCGGGCTTCAAGCACCCGCCCATCGCGACCGCAGCGCCCGCATCCGACAACGGCGCATCCGATGACAACGACGAATTCAGCGGACGGGAAAAAGCAGGGCCAATTTCCCATTCACGATCCTGCGGGGGATACCCTGTGCGCTCGTCGATAAAGAGGCCCTGGGATGGAACAGTTCGACACATCAGGCTCGTGGTACACGGAACGACTCCGGTCCCGCCCGGAGGCGGCGTGGAAGCGGATCATGCCGAATCCGTACCGCTGGAATCTCCGTCATCTCGGTCTCGGCAGGGTGCTCGACGTCGGCTGCGGTGTCGGTCGGTGCCTCGGGTTCCTCGACGGCAACGGGGTTGGCGTCGATCACAACCCAAGCTCGGTGGCCGAGTGTCAGGCACGGGGGTTCGAAGCCTTCACGCCGGAGGAGTTCGGCGTACGCCGATTTCCGCTCTTCGACTCCCTGCTGCTCTCTCATGTGCTCGAGCACCTCGATGCCGACTCCGGGGAAGGTCTGCTGCGCAGCTATCTGCCGTATGTGCGTCCGGGAGCTCGGGTCGTGCTGATCACCCCGCAGGAGGCGGGTCAGCGTTCGGACCCGACGCACGTCCGCTTCGTCGACGCCGAGGCCGCTCGTACGCTCCTCACGACGATCGGCGCCTCCGAGCTCAGGGTCCGGTCGTTCCCCTTCCCGCGACCGGTGGGGCGGATCTTCGTGCACAACGAAACGATCGCATCGGGCACCCTCGCCGGCACCGCCGACCGTACCGACCACCGTCACCGTCGTTGAACCAAACCCCGGAGCAGATGGTGATGCAACGGTGCCAGGGCTGGCGCTGAGGACGGTCAACTTGCCGTGGCTCGACAGTCGCCCTAGCTTCTCGCGCCTCATGGAGGGTGGCTCTCTTCGCCCCATCCGCTGGCAGCCGCGGGTTTTCAAATTGCCCCATGGCGACGGTTGCATCTTTTCTCGGCGCGGTTGCGTCGTCGTCAACTCGCACGGAGTTTCTCATGATGGGTATGGTTTTCACCGAACTCCTGGACATGGTCGAGGGCAAATTCTCCCTCGACATGGTCGACGCCGTGGTGGAGCGCGCCGGGGCGAAAGGCAGCTACACGAGCGTGGGCAATTACGACGACGAGGAGCTGTCGAAGCTTGTGGTGGCGCTGAGCGAGGAGACGGGCGTGCCGGTACCGCAGCTCTTGCACACCTACGGCGTTCATCTTTTTGGGCGCTTTGTGACCCTCTTCCCGAACTTCTTCGCCCCACACGACTCGGCACCGTCGTTCTTCAGCGGGCTTGAGTCACACGTGCATACCGAGGTGCGGAAGCTCTACGCCAACGCCCACCCGCCCCTCTTCTTGCTGCAGCACAACGAAGATGGTTCGCTGTTTCTGGACTACCAGTCGGGCCGCGGGCTCTGGCAGTTTGCGCAGGGGCTGATTGAGGCCTGCCTGGTCCACTTCGGCTCCCAGCATCGGGTCACCGACGTCCGCGACTTGTCTGGCAACGCGGGCACCCACGTCCGCTTCGTGCTGGTCGACGCGTGATGGAGGACGAGCGCTGGCAGATTCGCTTCGAACGCGAGCGGACCGCTCGGCGGGAGGCAGAAACGCTGCTGCATGAAAAAAGCCGTGAGCTCTACCTGTCAAACGAGGCGCTGAAGCGGCGGGCGGCGGAGCTGACGGCGTCGATGGAGTCACTCGCGTCGGCGCAGGAAGCCCTGGTGCGACAGGGCAAGCTGGCCGCGCTCGGCGGGCTCGTCGCCGGCGTCGCCCACGAGGTCAACACGCCGTTGGGCGTCGCCGTCACCGCGGTGAGTCTGACCGTCGAGCAGGCGGCGGAACTTGAAGCGATGGTCGCCAACGGTTGGCTCAGCAAGTCGGGGCTCCAGCGGCTGGTGACGTCGTTGCGCGAGAGTACGGGGCTGGCGCGGACCAATATGGAGCGGGCCGCCGCGCTCGTGCAGAGCTTCAAGCGGGTCGCCGTCGACCAGTCGAGCGAAGCGCCGCGCAACGCGAATCTCGACCAGTTGTTGGCTGACATCGTCTCGAGCCTCAGCCCGCTGCTGCGCAAGCCTGGCGCCTCGGTGGACCTGCGCGTCCCTCGTGACATCGCGCTGCGAATCGATGCCGGTGCCTTGGGGCAAATCATCACCAATCTGCTGCAGAATGCTTGCCTCCACGCCTTCCACGGGATCGTGACTCCGGCCGTCATCACCATTGACGTCGCCCAGCGCGATGGCGCGGTGATCATGGTCGTCGGTGACAACGGCGTCGGGATGACCGACGAGGTCGCCAGGCGGGTTTGGGAGCCATTCTTCACGACCCGGCGCGGCGACGGCGGCAGCGGCCTGGGGATGCATATCGTGCACAATCTCGTCGTCGAGCGCTTCAAGGGGCGCATCGAGCTGCAGACGGCGCCCGGTGCCGGTTGTTGTTACACCGTTTGGCTTCCGTTTGGCAGCGAGGCTCTTCAAGAAGCAGGCGTGACATGAACCCAGTCGACGACCCCAGGGGCAAGCCCGCGACGCCGCCCAGCGGAGATGCCGATGACGATGTGATCGTCCTTGGCGATGGCGAAGACGACATTGTCGTCTTCGATCACCATAAGCGTGATGGCGCCGGTCGCGAGCCGGCATCCAAGGCCGTCGATGTCGGCGTCGCCGCGAAAGCCAGCGCATCCGCGTCGGAGTGGACGGTGCTCGTCGTCGATGACGAGCCCGACATCCACACGGTGACCCGCCTCGCTCTCGACGGTTTCCGGATCGACGGGTGCCGGCTCCGCCTGCTGGAGGCGAGGTCGGGCGAGCACGCTCGCCAACTGCTGCAAGCCGAGCCGGACTGCGCCGTCGTGTTGCTGGACGTCGTCATGGAGACCGACGACGCCGGCCTCGCGGTGGCGCGGTGGATTCGCGACGAGTTGAAAAATCCACTCGTGCGGATCGTGTTGCGCACTGGCCAGCCCGGGGTCACCCCTGAGGAGACCGTGATGTCGAGCTATGACATCCACGACTACTACGCCAAGACCGAGATCAGCGCTCGTCGCCTGCGCAATGCAGTGACCAGCGGGGTGCGAGCCTGGCGCGACCTGCAGACGATGAACCTGCAGAGGCAGGCTCTTGAGCAGGCGCAGGTGACGATTGTCCAATCTCTCAAAGAAAAGGAAACGCTGCTCCGGGAGATCCACCATCGGGTCAAGAACAACCTGCAGATCATGTCGAGCTTGCTGCGGCTGCAGGGAGAGCGAATGCCTTCGCAGGAAGCGCGCGACCTCATCGAGGAGAGCGTCATGCGTGTGCAATCCATGGCGCTCATCCACCAGCATCTGTACGGCGTGGAGTCTCTCGATCGTGTCGACCTCGCCGACTACACGCGCGTGCTGGCCGAATCGCTGCGCATTCTCCTGGCCCCGTCGGTGCGTCTGCGCGTCGATGCCACCACGGCGGCCATCTCCATCAACCAGGCCATCCCCGCCGGGCTCATCGTCAACGAGTTGCTCACCAACGCGTTCAAGTATGGGGTATCGAAACGAGGGTCACCCGAGGCGCGCGTTGAAGAAGGTCGCACGGGACCGGGCTGCGACGTCCGCGTCGAGGTCGGCATCACCAACGGCACCATCCGGGTCGCCGTGCTCGACGCCGGACCGGGGCTGCCAGACGACATCAACCTGAAGAAGGCTTCGTCGATCGGGTTGCACCTGATTCACCTGCTGACACGCCAGCTGCGCGGGACCCTTGCCTACGACGGCGACCAGGGCGCTCGTTTCGTCCTGACGTTTCTCCCGGATGAACACGGCAGGGGATTGTTGGAACGTCCCGCGGATGAGCAGGCTGGTCCCGCGTTGGGCAAGACCCCACGATGACGCCGACGAGCCATCAGGACATCAGCCTTGCAGCGAGCGCCAATGCTTTTCGATGCGAGCCTGGGTGGACTCCGCGAAGGTCTTCCAACCGGTGCCCTGCTCGCTGACAGCCTGGATGCAAGCGGCGAAGAGCATCGAGCGGGTGAGCTGGATGGCCTCGGGAGGCAGGTCGCGACCGAGGTTGATGGGGGTGCCGCCGCGCACAATCATGAAGCGGGTCTGACCCTGCTCGAGGACGAAGTCCGACAGGTGGCGTCCACCGTACGGGATGGTCGTCGTCGACCCGTCACCGGTGGGAAACGCCGTCGAGATGGCGGTTCCCCTGCCGGCGATGGGCGTGCCCGAACGGATGCCGAAGTCGTCAGCGCCGTCGTCGACGATGATGGGGCCCGTCTTGTTCGTCCCCGCGTTCTTCTGTGATTGCCTCAGGGCCATCTCGGTGGCGGCTTTGTCGAAGTAGGCCTCCCACTCCTTCATCGGCAGGTGGTCCTTGGAGGCCCCCTGGGTCTTGCCAGCCTTCGTGTTGACCTGCGGGAATTCATGATCCCCCGACGCCGCACTCACGAGGATGGCGCCGTCGCGCAAGGCACGGGTCTCTTCGAGCTTCATGGCGCCGGTACCGGTGCAGCCGACGACAATGCCGGCGCCGAGGACGTCGTCACGCTTCGCCAGCGAGATGCTGCCGCCCGCCGCGGTCGTGATTGGACCCTTCAGCAACGCGGCGACGGCCTCGTCGCGGATGTCGGTGACAACGACGTGGAAGCCGCGCTCGGCGAAGGCCTTCGCTGTGGCGGTGCCCACCGCGCCGTAGCCGACGATGCCCACGTTCTTGCCCTGAATCAGGCGGGGGTCGAGGTCCCTCAAGAGATCGAGGGTGGCGGCGGCGACGTCCTCGCCGATGATCGGGCCCTCGACCTCGCGCTTCAACTGCGACGACGCCACGCTCACCGCCGGCGCCAACAACGTCGTCCCCGCCATGTTCTGCAAACCGTTGGTGGTCTGCTCGACGATGGTGCAGAGATGCGCGTACTCGGGCAGCACGTCGTGGAGCATCTTGTTGAGCTTGCCGCCCTCATCCAGCAGCAACACCTTTTGCGGTGGCCTGGCCGCGGCCGCGCTCTGCAATGCCTGGCGCAGACCCGTCAACAGCGGCGCCTCAAGCCCCACAACCTTGCCGCCGTCGACGAGCGCGTCCTTGCGGGCGTAGTCATCGTAGACGGTGAAGCCCTTGCCCTCGAGGGCACTCTTGACCTCGTGGTTCGTCGAGTACGACTTGCCAAAGACGACGGAGCCCTCAGCCTGGATGCCAGCCTTGATGAGGCCCTCGAACAGGCCGCTGGTCGATGCGAACAAGTGCTGCACGGCGAA
>CAJBHN010000835.1 GCA_903952805.1 uncultured Myxococcales bacterium
TGAAGTGTTCTCGTTATCTGGGCCCGATGCGGCTCATCGCCTGCATCGAGGAGCCCGATGTGGCGAGGGGTATCCTCGAGCACCTCGGCTTGCGGGCCGAACCGCTCCACACCCTGCTGGCCCAGGCGCCGCCCGTCGCCCTCGACTGTTTCTTGAAGCCTGAACCTCATCCGCCGCCGTCGCACATTGCGCACGCGAGCGGCGCGAGCATGCGCCATGTCCCGTTCCGACCGACGATTCGTTCGCCAACGGCCCCGGCGCGTCCGCGGCCGGAGATTCGCGGCCCGGCACCCCCACCAGCCAGGTGTTCAATGCGCCTCGCCATGCGAGTGGGCCCGCCGCTCTGCTGGCCCCAGTCCCCAAAGTATCCCTATTCTGGCGAGCTCGTCGCGTGGCCCGACCGTCAGCCGCGCCTCCTGGGAAACTGCTGGCCGTGGAGGTCTCGATGCTTCGTTTGCTGATGTTGGGTCTGGTCGTCTCGATGCTCGCTTGTGACTTGACCGCATCGCTGCCCGAGCCCCCAGAGACATTGCCACCGCCGCCGACCCCCGAAGAAGCCTTCGCCGCCATCGAAGAGGCCATCGTCGAAAAACTCGAGTGTGATGAGACGTTGCGTCCGTCGACGGTGGCGCGCTTGAAAGACACCCTCGAGAACGCCGACGCAAAGACACTGCGGGCGCTGCTGTTGAACCCGCAAGACCTCGCCACCGTTGTCTCGCTCGGCGGTCCGCAGATCGAGGGCGCCGTCGTTGTCGGCCGCAACCTCTTCGCTCTCGTCGACGACGGCACCGCCGCCGACCTGATGACCAACGGCTGGGACGGCGTGCTCTGCGGCGAGGGCGTGCCGGTGCTGTGCACCGCCGGCAGCGAAGTCTCGACCGTCGCCTGCGACGCCGGCGGACGCGCCGAGTCGCTGTCGCTGTCGTTTGCCGGCTGCACCCTCGGTGGCACCGTCTACGACGGCGACGTCGTCTTCGTCCGCGACGTCGACGACGATGCCATTGCCGCGCTCTCGTTTGACGGCCCTGCTGGTTTCACCATGAACGAAGTGCGCCGCCTCGACGGCAACCTCGTCGTCAGCGTCGGCGCCGGCAAAGACGCCTTCGTCGCCAGCGTGGCCGCGCCCGCGGTCTTCAAGCTGCTCGAGCATGGCGGCCTCGCCCGCGGCCTGACGTGCTCGACCGAGACCACCTTCGAAGCCGCCGGCCTCGACGTCGACAGCGACACCGCCGCCGTGACGATGGTCGCACGCTACGAAAGTGAAGACACGAGCATCGGCATCGAGACCTTCGGCGAGGGCCTCTCGTTCGCCGCCGGCTGCGGCTGCCCGCAGCCCGGGTCAGGCGCGTTCATCGACGTGCCGCGTCCGCTCGGCCGGGCGGGCGAGACCGGGCGCGCGCGCGTGTCGTGGTCTCTGCCGGGCGACGCATCGCTTTGCGCGCAGCCCGCGGTCGCGCTCGTCGATTGGCCGAGCGACTGCTCCGCCCTCGACAACGTCGACGGAGACTGCGCCCGCACCGCCACCGAAGACACGCTCTCCGGTCTGATGACCGCCCTCTGCGCCGTCGACTGATCCGCCAACGACGACGACAAGCATGGGTTCTCCCGGTTTCGGGCGGTTCAGCGGACCGTAAACCTGAACAAATGAGCAGCCTTACCGGGGGTGCTGCGAGGCCTTCTCTAATTAAGGGCGCCCTGTTCTTCCTGTCCGCCGAGCTTGTCACGGGGTGAGCATGAGGGCGAGGGCGACGACGAAGGACATGGTGCCTCCGGTGGTGCGCGGCCGCAGCGTCGTCACGATGAGCGATCCTGGCCTCGTGCTAGCGTCGCCCCAAGGTTGATGGTGGACACAGTCTTGCCGGAACATATCGCGTTGGTTGTGGCGGACTCCGAAGGAACGCGGCGGCTGGTTTTTTCCGCGATCGACGACCGGCGTCTGCTCATCGGCCGCTCGCCGGACTGCGACATTCCGTTGAACACGACAGCGGCGTCTCGCAAGCACACCGTGTTGCTGCGCCAAGGCCGCTCGTGGCTCGTGATGGACCTCTCGTCGACGAACGGGACCTCGGTGCGGGGCCAGCGGATCACGGCCCCCACCGCTGTTGACGTCGGTGACGCCATCCAGATCGGCGATGCCACCATCACCGTCGACGGCATCGGCCCGCCCTCGACAGAGTCCGGCGCACCGCTCCTTGTGGTCGACCTCGACCAGGGCTTTGCCTGTGTGGGAGCGCAGCGGCTCCCCCTGTCGGCGGCCGAGCTCGTCTGGTTTGCCTACCTCGCCTGGAACCGCACGCGCGGTGATGGATGGGTGGACTGCGGACGCGACGGGCATGCCGCGCTGCGCGCGTTTGCCACCCCGCTGCTCGCCCTCAGCTGGGCCCACGAGCTGAGGACCCAACCGCTGGCTGACCTCGTGCGTGGTGAAGACGTGGACGACGAAGACCTGAAGAATCTCCGCGGCAAGACGGTGCAGAAGCTCAAGCGGTGGTGCTCCGGCGAAAATGCCAGATATGAGGGACAGCTGCTGCCAGAGCGGCGCGGCCGACACATCGGCCGCCTGCCCATCGCCGCGGGCGACGTGGCCGTCGTGGCGTCGTCCGCCGCGACCGCGTGGTGATGGTCAACCGCTGCGCGGTTGATCAAGCGCTTCGCGCTTGATGTTCACCCTGGTCAACCGCTGGCGCGGTTGATCAAGCGCTTCGCGCTTGATGTTCACTCTGGTCAA
>CAJBHN010000836.1 GCA_903952805.1 uncultured Myxococcales bacterium
CGGCGGCGCGGGCGGCGGCGCGGGCGGCGCCGTCGACGTCGCGGGCGGCGGCGTGGGCGGCGTGGGCAAAGCAGCGGGCGTCCATCATCGGGATCTCGCCGCGGGCCCAGGCGCGGGTGGCCTCAATGGCTTCACGGGGACGGGCGTCGTCGGGGTGGAGGCCCTCAAAAACCGCCAGCACATGCTCGGCGCAATCCGCCGCCCACCAGGCGAGGGCCCGATGGTCGGCCACGGTGAACAGCGCCCGTTTTGGCGTGGGGCGAGAGGCCCGGCTGGATGCTGCCGTCTCTCGTCGATGGGCGCTCGACACCAGGGCTCAGCGGAAGAAGCTGGCGACGTCGTTGAACAAGGCCACCACCATCAGGCCGCCGACAAAAAACAGCCCGACCTTGGTGGCCCGCAGCCGGGCTTCCACGCTCAGCCGTTTGCGACGAACAGCCTCGACGGTGAACAGCAGCAGATGGCCGCCGTCCAGCACCGGCACCGGCAACAGGTTCAGCAGCGCGAGGTTGACGCTCAACAGCGCCATGGTGCCGACAAAGACTTCGATGCCCGAGCGGGCCGCCTCGCCGGCGATGGTGGCGAGCATGACGGGACCACCGAGTTGGTCGAGGCCGACGCGACCGGTGAACAACATGACGTAGCCGGCCGCGACGCTGCGGATGGTGTCACCGGTGGTGCGGAAGGCGCGCACGACGGCGTCGCCGACCGCGACGTCACGGCTGACGACGGAGGCGTCTCCCTGGGCCGAGCGCAAGCTGACGCCGAGGACCTTCTGGCCGCCCAGCTCGCGACGCGTGGAGGGCTGCAACAAGAAGGTCAGGGTGGAGCCGTGGCCGGCGCCGTCGACGAGGCCGATGGTGTGGATGCCGTCGATGTCTTTGGACAACGCCGACGACAGCTCGTTGACAAGGCCGAGAGGGGCGCCGTCGACCGCGACCACCCGGTGCTCGTTGGCGACGAGGCCACGGGCCCCGGCGGGGGAGTCGGGTTCGACGGCGGCGACGACGCCATCGACGGAAGCCAAGCCCCGACGACGAGCCTGGCGGGTGACGGCGTCGACCACCGCCTGACGCGTGGCAAAGACGGTGGCCTGCACCGGCCCATGGGCAACGTCTTCGAGCAACACGGCGAAGCGCAAGGCCACGACGTCGACGGCGGCCGGGGTGGCCTCGCACGGAACGGCGGGCACGTCGGCGACAGCGGGGACGGCGCCCTCGCTGACGACGACGGGAGCAGCCGGGGCGGCGTCGGCGGCGCAGGCGGGGACGGCGAGGGCGGGCACCACGACGTCGAGGCGGGCGGGGCCGGCCGCCGCGCTGCGCTCGACGGTGAGGCTCAGGGGGCGGGTGGGGTCGGCGGCGTCGAGGGAGGCCAGCAGCGCGTCTCTGGAGGCCACGGCGACGCCGTCGACGGCGACGACGCGGTCGCCAGCGACGACCCCGGCGACGGCGGCCGGGCTGCCGCTGGCGACGGTGACCACGGGGACGGCGTGGGTGACGAGCATGCCGATGCGGCCGATGGGGGCCGACGCCGTGGGATCGGGGGACGCCGTCGACGTCGGCGTCACCGTCAGCAGCAGCGGCTGCGTGACACCGGGCCGCTGCACGGTCAGGCGCGTGGGCGTGGCGGGGCGCGCCGAGATGGCCCCGATGAGATCGCTGAAGGCGGTGATGGGAGTGTCGTCGACGGCCATGATGCGATCACCCGGCAACACACCGGCCCTCTCGGCGGGCTCGCCAGCCAGGACGGTACCAACGACGGGCTCCGCGACCTGCTCGCTGCCGACGCTGACGGCGAAGAACAGCACCAGGGGCAGGATCAGATTGGCGGCGGGGCCGGCCGCGGCGATGGCCATCTTTTTGAACGTGGACTTCTCCAGGAAGGCCCGGTGCTTCTCACTGTCGGGCACAGCCTCGGTGATGTCGTCGCCGTACATGCGGACGTAGCCGCCCAGCGGCAGGATGCTCAGCCGGTATTCGGTCTCGCCACGGGTGAAGCTGAAGAGCTTGGGCCCAAAGCCTATCGAGAAGGTCAGCACCCGCACGCCCGCGAGTTTGGCGACGATGAAGTGCCCGGACTCATGCACGGTGATGAGGACGCCCAACAAGACGAAGAAGGCCAGGAGTGTCATGTCTGATCAGCATGGCCATTGTCGACGTCGTCGGCAACCGGCCCACTGCCGATCAGCCGACGATGGCCGCGGGCGGTACCACCGCATCGATGGCTGCGGCCGTGTCGAGGTCCAGCTCGGTCAGGCCATCGGCGTCGTGGGTCGTCATCGTGAGCGTGACCCGACGTTGCCGGATCACGATATCGGGATGGTGATCCAGGCCGATGGCGACCACCGCGACGTCGTCGACGAAGGCGACGGCCGCCGCAAACGACGGCAGCGTGATGGTCTTGTGCAGCGTGTCTGATTCCCGCTGCCACCCCACCAAGCGGGTCAGGGCGGCGTCGACGGCGGCGTTATCGAGTCGAACCAGCATGATCTCTCCATCCATCTCTCGGGCGATCGCCCATCCCGAAAGCAAACAGCGCCCCGTCCCGCACAGGGAGGAGGCGCTGTTGGCGTCGTCGCGCCCCGAAGGGCACGAACTCACCAGCGGTAGTGGGCGAAGGCCTTGTTGGCTTCAGCCATGCGGTGCGTGTCTTCACGCTTCTTCACCGCGCCACCACGGCCGGCGGCGGCGTCGAGGATCTCGTTGGCCAAACGCTCGGTCATGGTGCGCTCGCCACGGTCGCGGGCGGCGTCACGCAGCCAACGAAGACCCAGGGCCATGCGGCGCTCAGGGCGGACTTCGACGGGAACCTGGAAGTTGGCACCACCGACACGGCGGGACTTCACTTCAACGGCGGGGCGAACGTTGTCGAGCGCGCGCTTGAAGACCTTGAGGGCTTCTTCCTTGGCGCGGTCTTCGGCGAGCTCGAAAGCACCGTAGACGACGCGCTCGCCGACGGCCTTCTTGCCGTCGTACATGACGACGTTGATGAACTTGGTGACAATCCGATCCTGGTACTTGGGATCGTTGTTCACCTTACGTTTCGGGACTTCGCGGCGACGTGGCATGGGATTCTCGCAAGGGCCGGACACACGCGCCGGCGGTATTGAATGGGAAGCTTGAGGCCTCTTCGACGCGGGCCGAAGAGGCTGCTGGCCCTGATCAGGGCCGAGAGGTCAGGACTTCGGGCGCTTGGCGCCGTACTTGGAGCGGCTCTGGCGGCGAGCGTTGACGCCGACGGCGTCAAGGGTGCCACGCACGATGTGGTAGCGGACGCCGGGCAGATCCTTGACGCGGCCACCACGGATCAGGACCACGGAGTGCTCCTGCAGGTTGTGCCCTTCGCCGGGGATGTAGCTGATGACTTCCATCTGGTTCGTCAGGCGGACCTTGGCGACCTTGCGGAGAGCCGAGTTCGGCTTCTTCGGCGTCGTCGTGTACACGCGGGTGCAGACGCCACGCTTCTGAGGGCAGCGCTCAAGGTGGGCGGAGGCACTGCGGTTTTCAATCTGCGTGCGACCCTTGCGGACCAGCTGGTTGATCGTCGGCATTCTGATCTGTTCCTCTGCGCCCGGGTCTCGCGACTGTGGACGCGCTCTCGTGTGGCTGCGCACCGCCACCAGGCGGCGCGCCGATCTCGGCCCGGGACATGCCTGTCGCGACGGAGGGCGTCAACACCGATCCCGCAGATCAGCCGCTGAACCCCGATGAACCCGTCGGAAATCCTTCGGAAATCCTTCGGAAATCCTTCGGAAACCCTTCGGAAGCCCGTCGACGGCGGTGGAACCCATCGGAAACGGTCGGTGAGTGTCGGTATCTATGACACATGTAGGGAATCTGTCACCGGTGGTCAGAAACTGGAGCCGGTGGGATCCGCTGCCTACGGTTCCACCATGTCGCTTGTCGCCCTGTCTCATGCCCCCAGCCTGGGGAACCGACGCACCGACCTTGGTCCGGTCGGTCTGGTGATCGCGGCAGCGATTGTCGCGGTCTTTTTTGCCGACGCCGTCCGCGCCG
Source organism: uncultured Myxococcales bacterium (assembly GCA_903952805.1). Classification (GTDB taxonomy): domain Bacteria; phylum Myxococcota; class UBA727; order UBA727; family VGSZ01; genus VGSZ01. Next base: position 4,020 of record CAJBHN010000836.1, read on the forward strand.
CGCCCGTACGCCTCTCGGTCAGTGAGAGCCCGGACCTCCAGGTCGTGTTGATGGTCGTGGGCGACACCGCTCCGACGTTTCAGGTCTATCGGCAACCCGGCGGCCCGGACGTGACCTTCGTCGTCGAACTCCCGGGCGCCACCGTCGGCTCCGCCCCCCTGATCTCCCAGGGACCCGGGGTGCTGCTGCATGATGTCGTCGCTCAGGCCGCCACCAACGGTGCTGCCAGCCGGGTGGTGTTGACCTTCGCTGACGACGTCGATTTTGACGCCGACACCCACCTGCGCACCCTGGCGGTGAAATTCCATCACACGGGGGACCCGGCTGCGCTGCGGATCGCGCACCAGCAACGCCTCGCCAGCCGCGCCCAGCAGAAGCTTCGCGACGAGCAGCTTCGCGAGGAGGCCCGACGTCAGGTGCAGCAGGCCGAGGAAGCCACCCGGATGGCCAAGCGCGATCAAGAGCTCGCGCGCGCCGCACAACAGGAGGCCGCTCGAATCGCCAAGCTCAACGACGACCAGAAGCGGCAACAGGCCGCTGACGCCGCCCGAGTCGCTGCTCTGGCAGCCGAACAGGAACGCCAGGCGCAAGAGGCCGCCCGCCAAGCCAAGGTCGACGCCGAGCAAAAGGCCCAGGCGCAGGAGGCCGCCCGCCAAGCCAAGGTCGACGCCGAGCAGAAGGCAAAAGCCGAGGCCGCTCGCCTTGCCAAAATCGACGCCGAGCAGAAGGCAAAAGCCGAGGCCGCTCGCCTTGCCAAAATCGACGCCGAGCAGAAGGCAAAAGCCGAGGCCGC
>CAJBHN010000837.1 GCA_903952805.1 uncultured Myxococcales bacterium
ACGCGGCACTGAGGGACCCGGCGTTGTGCAGCAGCGTCGCCGCACGAGCTTGGGCCCTGGTCGCGGCGGCGCCCCTGGGGCGGTCGTCGACGAAAGCGCTGTCTTATTATGATGCTGCATCGGTTGTTCAGGGCGTCGGCCACCCCGGGTGGTCATTGTCGCCCGGCTCCGTGACGCCACGCCACGCTGCGACCTGCCGCGCCGGGTTTCGCCACGGGGGTCTGCTCGCTAGATCAATGCGATGTGGTTGCGATTCCTGGTGGTGGCGGTGGTTCTGGTGGGCGGCGCCGAGGCGCAGGCCCACAAGCGTTTTGCCCGCAAGCACGGCGTGGAGTGCATCGAGTGCCATGAGTCCGCCGAAGGTGGCGGCCCCCGCAACCTGATTGGCCAATACTATCAGGCCAAGGGCGAACTGCCGGTGGACCGCTCGCCGCAGATGATGAAGCTCGTCGAGAGCACCGTCGATCGGTGGTTGCTGGACCTGTTGTCGAGGCCACCGACCATTCGCTGGCGCCACACCGTGCTCGACGACCTCCCCGAGGTGCCCCAGCGGACGCTGACGCCGGCGGCGGACCATGAGGTGCTGCGCCGCTTGAGTCTGGACCTGCGGGGCACGTCGGCCACCGAAACCGAGCTCAAGGCCTTGACCGACGGCGGCACCTCCCTCGACGCCTTCGTCGACGCCTTCATCGACAGCAGCGACTTCGACAAGACCTTCCTGCTCTACCACAACGACATCGTGCGGCCGCGCACGGGCTTGTTCAGCACGCCCGTGTCTTTCAGCCGCGTCGCCACCGCCACCGTCGACGGCCAGTCGGTGCTCATGAGCGAGCGGCTGCGGGGTGAACGCGACCGCGGCGCTTGTGCCCGCGATCAGGTCGTCGACGTCAGCCCCTGGTGGGCTCGCAAGACGACGCTGAAGGTGTGCAAGGACAGCGCGCGCACCGACGTCACCGTCATGGTCAAGGGCAAGCCCCTGCGCTGCGACACCGAGGAGGGGCAGGCGTCGCAGGCCTGCGGCTGCGGCAAGAACCTGGTGCACTGTTACGTCGACAGCATCCGCGAGCCGACCATTGCCTCGATGAAGAACGAGATGGCGATGTTGGCCATGCAGGTGGTCCGGGAGGACCGACCCTATAGCGAGGTGCTGACGGCGGACTGGACCATGCTCGACGGCAAGCTCGACGTTTTTTACCACAAGTTGTGGGGCGGTCAGGGCGACCTCGTCGACCCCGACGCCGATCGGGGCTGGCATCGGGTGCAACGAGACCCCCGCCACAGCGGCGTGCTGAGTTCACCGGCCATGCTCAATTTTTTCTACAACGGTCGTCGCTGGGCCCAGCGCACGCGGGAGAGTTATTTTTGTCACGAGACCACGCCGGACTTCGATTTGCTCGACGACAGCATCGACGCCGGCCACACCATCGCCGTCCCCTATCGTGACAGCCCCGACCTGATGCCATCGCAGACCGTGACCGAGGGTCGCGCCTGCGCGGCCTGCCATCTGCAACTCGACGCCGTCGCTCGCGCCAAGGACCGCTGGGACTACTTCGGCCACTATTACGAGGTCATGCCTGGCAAGCGTCCCCTGCCGATCCCCCAGGACGTTGTGTTCAACGGCGCCGTCGTCGACGGCATCGACGGCCTCGGCAAGGCGTTGGCGTCGAGCGAAACGTTCCACGACTGTGTGGTGAACCAGGCCTGGGAACACATGACGGGACATCGCTTTCGTCCCGATGAGACCGCCACCCGCCGCGCCCTGGTGGCCCAGTTTCGCCAGCAGAATCTGAGCTTCAAATCCCTGGTGAAGCAGATCGCGCGCACTCCCGAGTATCGCTCCAAAGAAAACCTCAAGCTGATGAAGCGCGAGC
>CAJBHN010000838.1 GCA_903952805.1 uncultured Myxococcales bacterium
CAATCCCCTGCAGGCCGACACTGACGACGACGGCCTCGGCGACGCCCTTGAGGTCGAATCCGGCCTGCTTGACCCCCAGGACGCCGACACCGACGGCGACGGCCTCTGCGATGGAGCCAACGATGTCGACCCCGACAACACTCCGGGCTTCGTCGGCTGCATTGGCGGCGAAGACCTCAATGCTGATGGTGTGCTGGACGCGAACGAGACCGACCCCCTGCTCGCCGATTCAGACGGTGACGATGTCGACGATGGTGATGAACGTCGGTTGCTGACCAATCCCCTGGATCCCGACAGCGACGACGATGGACTGAACGACGGCGCCGAAGTCGTGGTCGGCACCAACCCGCTGCTTGCCGACAGCGACCGCGACGGACGAAGTGACACGGTGGAGTTGCAGGGCGCGATTCGCAGTGATCCCGTCGACGCCGACAGCGACGACGACGGCATCAACGACGGCGACGAGGTCGCTGCTGGCACCCGGCCCGACCGACCCGACTCCGACGCCGACGGGCTCACCGACCTGCAGGAGCGCACCGGCGGCACCAACCCTTTGTTGCGTGACACCGATGTCGATGGGCTTGGCGATGCCGACGAACTGGCCCGTGGCACCAACCCCCGCCTGGCCGACAGCGACGGCGACGACCTTGGCGACGGCGCCGAGATTGCGCTGGGCACCAACCCCCTCGACGCCGACACCGACCAAGACGGCACCACCGATGGCGACGAAGTCGATGCCGGCACCGACCCCGGCATCGCCGACGCCGACAACGACGGCCTGGCAGACACCGTTGAGGCGCTCGTGGGCACGAGCCCCGTCAACGCCGACAGCGACGGCGACGGTATCAGCGACAGCGCCGAGGTCGGCCCCAACCCCGCAGCTCCCTTCAACAGCGACGGCGACGCCCTGATCGACGCCGTCGACGACGACGACGACAACGACGGCGTCCCGACCATCGACGAGGGCGATGCTGACGCCGACAACGACACGATTGCCAACCATCGCGACGACGACAGCGACGGCGACGGCCTGACCGACGCGCAGGAGGGGCTGACCGATGTCGACGATGACGGCGTCGCCAACCTCCTCGACCTCGACAGCGACGGCGACGGCGCCAGCGACCGCAGCGAGGGCGATGGCGACGAGGACGGCGATGCCGTGCCGAACTTCCTCGATGACACTGACGACCGGCCCATCGTCGATGCCGACAGCGACGACGATGGCTTGAGCAACGATGACGAAGCGGCCATCGGCACCGACCCCGTCAGCATCGACAGCGACAGTGACACGGTGCCCGATCTGGAAGAGGTCGGCCCCGACCGAGCCGCCCCACGCGACACCGATGGCGATGGAGCCATCGACGCCGTCGACAGCGATGACGACGACGACGGTCTCGCGACCATTGACGAGCGCAGCGCCGCCACCGCTGCTGGCTCCGCCGATCCCGACGGCGATGGACGCCCCGCCTGGCGCGACACCGACAGCGATGGTGACGGCGTGGACGATGGCATCGACGACGGCCTCGGCGACGCCGATGGCGACGGACGCCTCGATTTCCTCGACAACGATTCGTCCAGCAGTCAGCCCCCCGCCGAGACCGAGCCCCCAGCCCAGGACCCGGGGTGCTTCGGCTCCGCCACCCTGGCTCAGCCGTCGCAAGCTCCCATGGTGGCACTGGCGGCGCTGGTCGCCCTGGGACGCGCGTGGCGTCGCCGGCGGCGAGGCCTCGACGCGGCTTGACTCGACGGTTATCGTCATCGGCGATGGCTGTGTTTTTTCGTCTTCGCCACCGTGCGGTGCTGTCCTTTTTCATATTGGCCTTGGTCTGGTCCGGCACGGCCGAGGCCAAGCGTCGCAAGGCGGTTGCACCAGCCAACGAGCCCCTCGATGTGGTCGTGCTGCCCTTCGTTGTGCTGCGCGGCAACGACGCCAACGCCGCCAGGGAGGCGCTGGAGCTGGAGCTCGAACTGGTCGATGGCATCCGGGTGCAAGATGGCGGAGCCATTGCTGCCGACCTTGAGGCGGCCAAGGACCCGCTCGCTCCCGCGGCCATCAAAGCGGCCATGGCCCGCCGCAGCGTCGAGGTGCTGGTGACGGCACCGACCGGTTTTCCGAGGCCGTTGATCGTCGTCTTCGGCGCCGACGGCAAGCCCAGGGTCCTCAAGGAGCTGCCCCGTGGCGCTGGCCCGGAACAGACGGCAGCGACGGCCCTGGCCGTGTTGAAGCCCGCCCTTGACGCCTGGGGCACCTTGAAGCCCCAAAAGCTGCCAGCGCGCGCGACGGCAGGGAGCGCCGCCAACGGGGTCGACCTCGGCCCTGACGGCGACGACGACGGTGATGACGCCTCCCGCCGCGGCGACGCCACGAGCCCCGCGGCTCGCGGCACCAAACAGCCAAAGAGTACGACGGCTCTCGACGACGACGACGACGACGCTGCCGCTGCGCGCCGAAGTGCCATCGACACCAACGACGGGTCGCTTGACGCCGGGCCACGGCGTACCCTCAGCGACGTCGAAAAGCAGCGCGGCGGTGGCGGTGGCCCCATCAAGACCGGGCACCTTCTCGCCGTCAGCGGCACCTTCGACGGCGCTGGCTGGCATTATGATTTCAAGGGCAATGACAACGTGCAGCCCGGGGCCGTCGGGGCCGGGTTTCATCCGGGCGGTTCGATCCGCGCCGACGTGTGGCCGGTGGAATTCTTCGGCGTCGACGCATCGGCGTCGCTGTCGGCGATTCAGTTTCAAATCAACTCGGTCGAAAACCTGGTTGTCACACCCAAGCGTTTTACGTCGTTCCACACCAACGCCGGCGTATCGGGACGCGGGCGCTACCTGCTGCGGCTAAG
>CAJBHN010000839.1 GCA_903952805.1 uncultured Myxococcales bacterium
CTTCCCACGGAGCTTCAAGCCAATCTTCCAGGCGACGTAGATCGGCGCCTTCAGCAGCACGAGCACGGCGCCCCAGCCGAGCCCCGACAGCTGCATGCCCCGCAGCACGTAGAGAGACAACAGCAGTGCAGGCAAAGGCACCAGGGCTGTGAGCACGTCGACGTCAAAACCAAGCCGGTGGCAGATAGCACTGCGAACGCCCCCCACGGCGGTGGCGGCGACGACCAGCAGGCCCACCGTCGACAGCGGCGGGATCAACAGGTCGATGGCGAGGTCAAGCAACAGCAGGCTGCGCCGCGCCAGGGCCTCGCGTACCACACCCGGCAACACGTCACGCTTCAGCGCCGCCCGACCGTCTTCCCAGCGACGACGTTGGCTCTCGGACGCCTTGCCGCCCGAGACCATCTCGCCGAGCACGCAGGCGTCGACGGCGGCGACGACGCGGACACCACCGCGGCCAAGGGCGAGGCCGTGCTCGACGTCCTCGACGAGGCCGTAGGCCCTTGGCGGAAAGCGCACGAGGCATTCGCGCGTGAAGCACATGCCGTTACCGCGCAGTCCCGCCGACAGCTTGAGCCGCTCGCGGGCATTGTTGCGCAGGGCGTGAAACATCCCGAGAGCCAGGGCCATCATCTCGGTGCGCCACGACGCGTGAACATTGCGGACACCGTACTCAGCTTGCATGGCGAGGGCGCCGCCTTCGATGCGGGCGGCGAAGCTCTCCAGCACATTCGTTGAGACGATGGTGTCGGCGTCGACGACGACAACAGCGTCGGCATCGGTCTTTTCTAGAATCGTGTCAAAGCCGAGCTCAAGGGCGTAGCCCTTGCCCCGCAGTTCGGTGTTGTGTCGCTCAAGCACCGAGGCGCCAGCGGCGCGGGCGACAGCGGCCGTATCGTCGCTGCAGTTGTCGGCGACGACGACGACTTCAAACTGCGTGCGCGGCCAGGTCACCGCGAGCAAGCTCTCGACGGTGCTGGCGATGCCCTGCATTTCATTGTGGGCGGGGACCAGGAAGCGGAAACGCAGCGTCCGCGCCGTCGGCTTTTTCGTGTGATGTGGCCAGCCCAACACCGCAAGGAAGCTCAGGTAGGCCGTCGGCAACAAGGCAAGGCCCACGAGGCCCGCCGCGATGAAGGTGAGTGGCAAGACGAGGACCTCAAGGCTGCCCACCAGAGCTACTCCACCACAACGACGTCGCCGTCCTCGACGAGAAACTTGAGGCTGTTGCCGTCAGAACGAGACAAGCGAGACCAGTTGAAACGCACCCGCTGGTTGGCCTTGCCCTTGCGGATCACAAAGACGCGCTCCTTGTTGGCAAACTCGGTCAGGCCGCCAGAGAGGGCCACGGCATCAAGGACCGTGGTGCCTGGCTGCAGGTCGAAACTCCCAGGCTGGCGCACCTCGCCGATGACAGCGAAGGTCGGCGAGCGGGTTTCCAGCACAGCGACAGAGACGGAGGGTTTGTCGATGAACCCCGTCGCCGACAGCGCAGTCGCAATCTCGTCGGCGGCGACAGGAGGCGTCTTGCCGGTGACGACCATGTCGCCGACCAGGGCGACCGTGACGCGGCCGTCAGCGCGGACCAGGGCTTCGCCCGACAGGGCTTCCTGCTTGAAGACGGTGATTTGCAGCCGATCCCCGCCGCGAATGCGATACCCGGTTGGTTCCAACTGCTCCTGGGCGAGGTCGTCGACCCACACGAAGTTGTCGGCGACCTCGGTGGTGGCGCAGCCGGAAACGGCGGTGGCGACGGCGAC
>CAJBHN010000840.1 GCA_903952805.1 uncultured Myxococcales bacterium
GCGGGAGATTTCGATCTGGCCCGCCCAACCGAACAGGTGTTCAGTGTGCCTCGCCATGCGGATGGGCCGGCCGCTCTGCTGGCCCCGGTCCCAAAAGTGGCCCTGTTCTTCCTATCCGCCGTCGGAGCGGGAGCGCCGAAGTGGCTGGCCGCGGCCTTCGCGGCTGCGCTTGCCGCGTTGTGGGCCACGGTAGCCAGCGTCGTCGCCGCCGCGCTCTGCGTCGGCGATACCCAGCAGCGCCGATCGTGGGAGCGACCGGGGTCGCTCTGGCGCGGACCCAACTCTGAAATCGGCCTTTCCACCTCAGCCTGTTAACCTTTTGGCGAGGGCTCGCTATGGCGCGACCCCTGAGACAACTTTGCAGCATGGGCTGAACCCGTCATAGGCTACCCTCAGGGAGGTCCGAATGGCTAATCAACTAGACACGTCAGGCGACCGAAGCAGCGCAGTCGGAGCGCGAGTTGCGAGTGCAATCTTGATGCTCATCACCCTCGGCATGACCGGATGCGACAGTGAATGCGTAAGACAATGTAAGAAAGACGCCCCGAACGTCGAGGCCCTGACGCCAGGCTACTGTCTCGATGTATGCGAAAAGTATGGAGACCGGATGAATGTTCCAGGCGGCTAGCAGGGTGCTGAAAAAGTCGCTTCGCGACTTGTTTCGCACCCTGCTGTTCTTTAGAGGGTCTGTCCCATACCCTCCCCCTCGTCGAGCAAGTCGACGAGGGGCCCCCACCCAAGGACGCGTCTGCTTGAAAAACTTCGTTTTTCAGCAGCCTGCTAGAGAGCCGATCCACATAGGCCAAGGGGTGGATCGACGATGTCGCCACGGGGTGATCTACGACCCGGATGCTGTGGTCCCGAACGCCATCCAAGGAGGAGAGCGCGGTCGCGAAGCGCCTCCGCGCCTCCAGCAAGTTCTTCCAGTTCCTCTGGTCCGTCCGTGACGAGCTTTTCGCTGACGGCTTCGAGGATGAGCTCATCGCGGCCTACGCGCCACGCGGACAGGAACCCTGTCCTCCGGCGCTCCTCGCAATGGTGATGCTGCTGCAACGCTACGACGGCGTTAGCGACGCCGACGCTGTCGACCTCGCCGAGAACGACCGGCGATGGCAGCTGGTGTTGTCGTGCCTCGGCTGTGAGCGCGCGCCCTTCGGCCAGGGAAGCCTCGTGAGGTTTCGCATGCGGATGATCGCGAACAACCTCGACAAGAGGCTCGTCGCCCGCACCGTCGAGGTCGCGAAGAAATCCGGCGGCTTCGGCTGGCAGAAGCTGCGCGTGGCACTCGATTCGGCGCCGCTCGCCGGTGCGATGTCGACGCCGGGCTGCGCTGCCTCAGCGCGACGGGCGACGGGGTGCGGACCTGTGTCGTCCCCAGCGTCGTCGCCTTGGGTCAGGGCTGCGTGCCGGGCTCGGAGTCGGCGGTCTGCACCGGCCAACTCGACTGTCTGTCCAATGGCACCGCGCCCGTGTGCGGCACCGCGGTCAACGCCGGCCTCAACGCCAGCTGTGTCGTCGGCAGCGCCATCGACAACTGCGCCCGCCCCCTGGGTTGCGTCGCTGGCACCTGCGTGGAGATCCCC
>CAJBHN010000841.1 GCA_903952805.1 uncultured Myxococcales bacterium
CCAGCCCTCCTCAAAGAAGTCTGCCACCTTGCGCGTGACGCCAACCACTCCCAACGGAGCCATCGCCGACGTCACACCCTTGGCCGTCACCAGGATGTCGGGCGTGACGCCCCAGTTGTCGATGGCGAACCATTTTCCGGTGCGGCCCCAACCACTCATGACCTCGTCGGCGATGAGCAGAATGTTGTGCTTGTCACAGAGGGCACGCAGTCGGGGAAAGTAGTCGTCGGGGGGGACCAGGACACCGTTGGTGCCGACAACGGGCTCGACGATGATGGCGGCAACGTTGCCTTCGTTGGCCAGCATGTAGTCGTAATAGGTGATGACGTCGGAAGCGGTCTTGAAAGCACCGGGCCGGTATGGGTTGCATTCGGGCGCATGGAGGACGCCGGGCACGACGGCCTGGATGGGCTCAGCCATCCAGCGACGCCAGTCGCCCGTCATCGCCACCGACGCCGCCGTCGACCCATGGTAGCTGTTGTATCGAGCGATGATCTTGGTCTTGCCCGTCACGAATCGCGCAATTTTGACGGCGCATTCGTTGGCCTCGGTGCCCGACGTCGCATAGAAAAACTTTTCGATGCCCTGAGGCACCACCGTCAGCAGCGCCCTGGTCAGTTCGGCGCGCACGGTGGTCGCGTGGGCGGGGGCCACAAAGCACAGCTCACGAGCCTGCTTGCAGATGGCCTCGACGACGGCCTCGTTTTGATGACCGAGGTTGGAGCACATGAGCTGGGCGCTCATGTCCAAGAAGCGCTTGCCGGAGGCTTCCCAGAAGTACACGCCCTCGGCCTTGACGACGTGCATGGGCTTCCAGCCCTTCTGCGGACGCCAGGTGCCAAACGTGTAGCGGGAGACGATCTCGGAGACGCTCAGGTCGTTGAGCGAAGGCGTGTCGAGAGCTGCCATGGTCGAAACCTCGGGATGGTGACGCGCACCATAGCGCGCGCGCCCGGCGACGGACGATGTGGCAGGCGTGGCACAACACCCCGCAACACACCGCGTCATGGACCGCCTGCCGGGGTCAGCGCAGAACACCACCACAAGCAACTGGATTCACTCATGAATCCGGCAATGCTCCGGTCGAGTTCACTTCTTTTTCGGCTTCTTGCCCTCTCCCAGCAGGTTGCCGACCGCGTCTCTGGCTGCATCTTTGACGGCGTCGACGGCGGCATCCTTGCCTTTGTCGACAACGGCTTTGGCGGCGTCACCGACGACGGCAGCCAGCAGGGCTTTGACGTCGATGCCAGTCACCACCGGCTTGTCCCAACTGCCGCCGATGCGCAGGGGAACCGCGATGGCGTCCTTCACCTTTGCCTTGCCGCCGGTCAACGCGCTGATGGTCTGCGGCGTCAGGCGCAGGGTCGAACGATAGTCGAGGCCGCCCTCCAGGCTGGAGCTGCCCTCGATGGTCATCTTGCCCAGAGGGGTGTCGGCCTCGATGGGCTTCTCGAGTTGCAGGCGTCCGCCGACAAATTTGGTGAGCGCCGTGAAGTTGTTCAGGGTCAGCCCCGGGTCCTTCTTGCCAACGGTGGAGTTGAAGGCGGCGGCTTTGCCGGACGATTTCATGGCGTCTCCAATGGGACCCAGCACATCGAGGCCGCCGATGATGAGCTGCTTGAACGACAAGGCCGCCGGGCCGTCGGCAGTGACGGCGAAGTCACCCGGAGCCAGGCCCCGCCCCTTGACGGCGAGTTTGGGCGAGACGGTGCCCTTGAAGATTCTTCCGACCGGCGTTTGGTCGGCGATGAAGGCGCCGAAGTCGATATCCTTTCCAGCAAAACGGATGTCGTAGCGGGTGCGCTCGGTGGGCAGATCCAACATGGTGCCGCTGGCGGAGACGGTGCCGCCATAGAAGCCAAAGTCGAGCGTCTCAAACGTCGCCACGCCCCGGGTCATCATCAGCACGCCAGTGAAATTCGTCATCGTCATGCCCTTCACGATGGCGCGCTTGGCCTGCAGGGTTGCCTTGCCATTGACGCCCGCGAGCAGGTCGCGCGTCGCCTTGGAAAGGCCACTGGGATTGTCGTCCCTGGCAGGCTTGTTGGCCTGGGGCTCGTCGCTGCTGCCGCCAAAGGCCGCCTTGAGGGCGTCAACGTCGAGGACGTCGGACTGCGTGCCCAGGACAAACTGGGGCTTGTCAAGGTTGACAATCTTGATGGCGCCCTTGAGGTCGCTCCTGGCGGCGACGAATCGCGTGATCTTGGCGTCAATCTGCATCGTCGACATCTTGGCCGTATCGCCCTTGACCTTGACGCTGCCGTCATAGCGGCCACCGGCGGGCAAGTCCGACGTCGACGCTGAC
>CAJBHN010000842.1 GCA_903952805.1 uncultured Myxococcales bacterium
CGCCGGCACCGCGACGCTCGATGCAGCCATGGTCAAGGTGAAGAAGCAAACGGGTGATCGTCCCCCTCTCGTCGACGTGGTGGATCCCACAGACGACGTCTTGGACCACCCGGCCGGGACCATGCCCGAGCTGCGTGGCATGTCGGCGCGAACGGCGCTGCGAACCCTGGCAGCCCTCAACACCGAGGTGGAGATCGTCGGCCATGGCCGCGTCGTCGGCCAGACCCCCGCAGCGAGAGAGCCTGTGGTCGGCCCCGTACGCCTCACGCTGGAGGCGGCGCCATGAAGTTTGCCCAATTGCTGCACGGCGTGTTCGGCGACGCCACCCATGACGTGGTGCGACACATGCCTGCGGGTATGGCTGCCGATGTCGATGCCGATGTCGACATTACCAGCATCACGGTCGACTCTCGTCGGGTGCGCGCGGGCACGCTGTTTGTCGCCGCCGCTGGCGCTACGCCGAACTCGCGCGATGGTCACGACTTCATCGACGCCGCCGTCGCTGCCGGCGCTGTCGCCGTCGTGGCTGGCCGCCCTTGCCCAACCGTCGACGTGCCGGTCATCGTGGTCGACGACCCACGGCGCGTTGGTGCGCTGGCTGCCGAAGTGTTGGCAGGATCACCATCGCAACGGCTGAAGCTGTGCGGCGTCACTGGCACCAATGGCAAGACCACCGTGACGACGCTGCTGGCGCATATCGCCACCGCCGCTGGTCGCAAAGGTGGCGTCATCGGCACGCTCGGCGTCGGTCTGCCCGACCAGCCCCGCACGACCGGCTTCACCACCCCCGAGGCCGAAGACCTTTCCCACGGCCTGCACGACCTCGTCGACGACGGCTTCGCCGTGGTTGGCATGGAGGTGTCGTCGCATGCCCTCGCCACTCGTCGTGCTGACGGCGTCACCTTCGCCGCCGTCGCTTTCACGAATCTCACGCACGACCACCTCGACTTCCACGGCACTGTCGCGTCCTATCTGCAGGCCAAGGTGCGCCTGTTCAGTGAACTGCGCGGGGACGCCGTCGCTCTCATCCCCGCTGGCCTGGGTGCTGTCGACCAAGATGCCCTTGCTGCTCTGCACACAGCGGCTCCCGACGCCTGGACCTGGGGCATCGACACCCACCAAGCCACCATCGCCGCCACCGACGTCCGCGCCGATGCCAGGGGCCTGCGCTTCACGCTGACGTTCAGCCCTCCGGGGACCATCTCCCAAAGCGCCGAGGTGTCGGTCCCCCATCTGCTCGGACGCTTCAACGTCGAAAATGCCGTCGTCGCCGCGGGCCTGGCGTTGGCCGCCGGCATCGCATTTGTCGACGTCGTGCAGGGACTCGGCGTCGCGCGCCCCCCCCGGGGCCGCATGGAACGCGTGGACACCGCTGGCGTCGATGACGCCCCGGTCATTGTGGTCGACTACGCGCATACTCCCGATGCCCTGGAGCGCGCACTCTTGTGCGCACGCGGCTTCACCGCTGGTCGACTCATCGTCGTCTTTGGCTGCGGTGGTGATCGCGACGCCACCAAACGACCGGTGATGGGCAAGGTGGCCACCGACGTTGCCGATGTCGTCATTATCACCGACGACAACCCCCGCAGCGAGGACGCCGACGCCATTGTCGCAGCGATCGCCAGCGGCATCGGCGCCTCCAAGCAGGAAGTGGGCGATGCCCGTAATCTACTACCCGGGCATTGGTTACGGCAGCGCAATCGCCGTCTGGCCATCGGCGCAGCGTTGTCCGTCGCTGGCGAAGGTGACGTCGTGGTCATCGCCGGCAAAGGTCACGAAGTCGAGCAGTTGCACGGCGACACCCACCTGCCCTTTGACGACGTGCGCGAAGCTCGCGCCCTGGTCCGCCGTCTGCCGCGTCCGGCTTTTCTGGACCGTACGTTTGTGGAGGCTGTGCTCGGAAACATCTCCGCGCCTGTCTCGGCAACGACGTTTCTTGGCGTCTGCACTGACTCGCGAGCCATCGAACCGGGCACGCTCTTCATCGCGCTCGTCGGCGACACCTTCGATGGCCACGGGTACGTCGAAGCCGCCTTGCAGGCCGGTGCCGCCGCTGCGGTTGTCAACGCCAATGCCACCATTGCTGGTCGCTACCATGACCTGCCGCTGTTCGTCGTCGACGACACCTTGATGGCCCTTCAGCAGCTCGCCGGAGCCTGGCTCAGTCGTCAACCTGCGCACCGAATCGGCCTGACGGGCAGCAACGGCAAGACCACCACCAAGGAACTGTTGGCAGCCTGCCTGCGCAACGCCGTCGGTGACGACGGGGTGCAGGCCACCTTCGGCAATCTCAACAACCACATTGGCGTGCCCTTGACGGCGCTGACGGTGGAGCCTCACCATCGCTACGTCGTGCTGGAAATGGGCATGAACCACCTCGGTGAGATAGCGAGCTATTGCGCCCTCACCCAGCCACAGCTTGGCCTCGTCACCAATATGGGGACGGCCCATGCCGGCAATGTTGGCGGCGTCGAGGGCGTCGCCAACGCCAAGGCTGAGCTGTTCCTCTCCCTGCCGTCCTCGGGAATCGCCATCGTCAATGCTGACGACCCCCGCTGCGTGCGGGAGGCCCAGGAAAAGGCGCGCTGCCGACAACTTTATTTTGGGACTGCCCTGTTCGCAGATGTGCGACTGGAGGACGTGGTCGACCTCGAAACCGGCGGCCAGCGCCTGACCATCCGGCATGCCGGCAACGTCGCCGAGGTGAGCATTCCGATGGATGGTCGCCACAATGCCCTGAATGCGACCGGAGCGGTGGCCGCCGCCGTCGCCCTCGGCGTGGACCTCGACACGGCCGTCTCTGGCTTGAGTGCGGTGCACGCAGCCCATGGACGCCTGGAGCGCTGCCGCCGCGCTGACGGTCTGCTGCTGCTCGACGACAGCTACAATGCGAATCCCGACTCGATGGAAGCAGGTCTGGAGACACTCCGCCAGGTCAGCGGAGGCAGGCCC
>CAJBHN010000843.1 GCA_903952805.1 uncultured Myxococcales bacterium
GCACCGACACCGACACCGACACCGACGACGACCCACGCGGCGCGCTGACGACTGAAGCAGGTCCAGCGCGGCTCGACACGCAGCCCGAGCTTTCCACCCCAGCACGTCGAGCCACAGTGACCCCCGCGGGCCCCGACGCACACGCGATTGCGCAACGCGGCCCAATCACGCCGATGACCGCCCGGCGGTGGCACGAGTTGTTCACGTCGCGGCGAGGATCGGGCGTTGCCTCTCGCTGGTCTGAGCGGCACACTTTGGTCCATGTCTCTGCCCATGACGGTGTTGCTCGACGTCGCCATGCGCCTGGGGGCCTTCGTCGTCGTCATGCCCGGGGCCGACGACGCGCCGCTGCTGGAAGCCGCCACCAGGGCCGGCATCGCCGTCGTCGACGCCGCCGTCGTGCGCGAGAATCTCGCGCTGCTGAGCGATGCCGGTTGCGCCGCCGCCGAGACCCGCTGTCTGGCCCGGCTGGCGGTGGTCCTCGACGCCAGGGCGACCCTCGCGGCGGTCCCGGTCGACGGTGACGCCGACCGACGGGACGCCGTCGTCGTGACCGCCGCCGGCGAGCGGCGACGAGTCCAGAGCACCGCTGTCACCCTCGCTGACGACGTCTCTTTCGCCCTCACGGCGCCAGCGGGGGCGCGCCTGCGGCTGCGCTTTCCGGCTGCCGCCTCCGGTGGACCCGCTGCGGCGCCGATCTCGTTTGTCATCGACGACGTTGCCGTGGTCGCTGCTGGCGATGGGGTCGTCGTACGTCCGGGCGAGCACCGGGTCGTCGCCCGCAGGGGCGAGCAGCAGGCCCGCGCCGTCGTCGTGGTCGAAGCGGGCGAGAGCGTGTGGGTCACGTTCTCGGCGCAAGATCTTGCGCCGGCCGTTCAGGCGGCGGCGCCGACCTCCCAGGCGGTGACCACCACCGACGTCCAGAGCACGGTCACGGCCGGCGCGGTCGTCGGTGGCGCCATCGCCGTCGTCGGCACGGCGACGGCGGCGGGCATGCTCGGGCTCGCCGGGGCCGCGGTGGCGGCAGCCGAGGCCAGCGATGTCCAGACGACGCGGGTAGCCCAGGCCGACGCGGCGAATTTCTGGTTGGTGGGGGCTGGCACTGCTTGTGCTGTAGCCGTCGTGGGCGCGGTGATCACGGTGTGGTCCCTCGTCGGTGAGGTTCCATGACTGACAAGACTGACAAGACTGACAAGACTGACAAGACAGGCACGTTCGCGCGGTGGTCCGTGGCGTGTCTGATGCCCATCGCCCGACTCGTGCTGGTGGCGGTGGCATTTCTGGCGGGGGGCCCGGCCTGCTACGCGCCGACGCTCACGGGCCTGCGCTGTGACGACGACGGGGGCTGCGACGGGGGCTTTGCCTGCGTCGAGGACCGTTGTGTGCAGGCCTTGGTCGGGTGCGCCAGCCGCAGCGATTGCGCCGACGGTCTTCGCTGCAGCCTGGAGCTGTGTGATGGCGACCGCTGCGATGGCTGCGCAGGCTGGACCGGCCGCTGCGTCGAGGACGGCGGCGAGGGCGAAAGCGAAGGCGAAGGCGAAGTAGGCGAGGGCGAGGGCGAGGGCGAAGGCGAGGGCGAGGGCGAGTCGCCATGCCTGCCGGCGGGCCCCGACGTGCTCACGGGCTCCATCACCGTCGACAACGTCGCCACCCTGGAGGTCTTGCGAACGAAGGTGGGGGTGACGGGCTCCCTCACCGTGGCGCTCCCCGACGGCACCGACCTCTCCGCGCTCGCTGCCCTGCGCTCCATCGGCGGCGACCTCGTCATCGATGGCTCCATCGGCGTGGGCCTCGCGGCGGTGGACTGCGTCGGCCATTCGCTGACGGTGCGGGCGGCGCAGGCGCCGTCGCTGCCGGCCCTGTCGACCATCCCGGCCAGCGTCGACGTCACCGTCGAGGGCGGCGACCTCGACGGGCTCGCAGGCTTGCGCGTGATCGGCGGTGACCTGCGCCTGCGCGGCGGCGTCGAGACGGCGGGTCTCGCGGGCGTCAGCGCCGTCGGTGGCGTGATCGACGTCGAGGCGCTGTCGTTGGCCGGTCTGGCCGGCCTCGAGAGGGCGGGCGAGCTGTGGCTTGGGCCGTCATCACCAACGTCGCTGGCGCCTCTCACGCGGCTGTTGACCCTGGGCACCCTGCGCATCGTCGGTGGTCGCCAGGTGGACCTCGCCGGGCTGTCAGCCCTCACCACCCTCGGCGCCCTCCTCATTGACGACGCGCCGGCGTTGTCGTCGCTCACGGGGCTGGAGGGCCTGACCGCCATGGGCGGCGATCTGCGGCTGCGCGAGGCGCCCCTGCTCACGTCCCTGGCGGGCCTGTCATCGCTGCGGCGGGTCGGGAACATCGACGTCGACGGCGCGGCCCTCGTCGACGTGTCGGACCTCACCGCTCTCGAGACCGCCGGTGGCCTCTCGATCACGACAACGCCGCTGCAGACCCTCGCCCTGCCGGCCCTGCGCACCGTCGACGGCGACGTCGACCTCATCGACCTGCCGGCTCTCGAAGCATTGTCTTTCCCGCTGCTGGCGTCGCTGCGTCGCCTCACCATCGAGGCGGCGCCGGCGTTGACGACGGTGGCGGGCCCCAATGTGGCGAGCCCGTCGGCCGGCGTACAGCTCGTCGACCTGCCTTCTCTCGAGACCCTCGATGCCGACTTCGGCGAGGCCGTCGATGGTGGCGTCGCCCTCGACGGGCTGCCCCGCCTGCGCAGCCTCGAGGCCTTCGCGGGGGTGCGGCGCATCGATCGCTCGCTGCAGCTGGAGAGCGTCGGCGTGACGACCCTCGACGGCCTGCAGGCCCTCACGGTCCTCGGCGGCGCCCTCGTCCTGGAGGACCTCGTCGACCTCGACAGCGACGTCGGCGCGGGCGACGTCGGGACCGTCGGCCTGTCTGGTCTGCAGGAGGTGCCCGTCAGCGTCACGATCCGGCGCACGGGGCTGGTCTCGCTGCGCTCCTTTGGCGTCCTCGCCCGCGTCGGCGGTCGCCTGATCGTGGCCGAAAACGAGCGCCTCGCCACCGTCGACGACGTCAAGCAGCTCATCGTCGGTGGCAATGTCGAGATCCGCGCCAACCCCCGCCTCGATGCCTGCGCCGCCGAGCGCCTCGCCATCCAGGTCGGCGGCACCATCGACGACGTCGACGACAACGGTGGCGACGGCTGCTACTGCGCGCCGTGATTCGCATGACTCGGTCCAACACGCCTCTGACCCCTTGTGCGTGACGCCTGATCCTCGTCACGCCGAGATCCCCACACCGTCTGGGGGCAGAAGAGCCTGCAGCGACGTCAGCGAGGTGCGCGCAGCGCGGGCACCAGCGTGCCGGCCGTGCCGAGCACATCGCACGACACGGTGAAGCTGTGGCCGTCGATGAACACGCGCACGATGTCGCCTTGTCGACGTCGATGGCTCACATAGACGAGGCCAGCGCCCTCCATGTGCGGTGGCTCGAACTCGTCGCGCAATCGCGGGGTGGCGGCAACGCTCATGCGTTGGTCGTCGTAGAAGCGGTCGAGGTCGTCGGCCGCGAGCGCGGGGAGATCACAGAGCGCCATCACCGTGAGCACGTCCGCCATGTCGGTCGTGAGCTCGGGCTGCGCCTCAGCGATGACGGCGCTGGGCGCGCGCGGATCGGTGAACGCCAGCAGGTCATTGACACCCCATGCAACGAGGCGAACCACGACGCCTGTGCGGTGGCCCGGCACGAGTACTGCCCAGGCAAAAGGTCCGCACGAGGCCAGCCAGACCTCTTCGGCTTGCACGGCAACCACGGCGTCCAGCAGGGCGGCGCGCCGCCCTTCGCCGAAACGCCGCAACACTTCAGGAGCAATCCGCAAGAGCACGGAAGCATCATCGCACGAGCCTGCTGGCGCACACACCCTCGCCCGCGGCCACCATGCTCGACGGTGGTGACGGCGGCGACGGCGCGCCGTGATCCGCCAACCCGGGCCATCAGGGGTGGTCGGGCCTGACCTGCAGGACCTTGAGGCGATGCTGAAGCGTGCGCCGGGGCAGGCCGAGGGCAACGGCGGCGACGGCGGTGTCGAAGTCGGCCATCCGCAGGGCCTCCTCGAGGATCTGGCGCTCGAGATGGTCCAAGCGCTCCCCCAGCGGCAGGGTCGGCATGTCCTCAAGAGCCGTCGTCGTCGTTGTCGTCGACCTCGGTGTCGGTGTCGGTGTCGGTGTCGGCGGCGGCGCGACCGTCCCACCCCGGGCCCGTGACGTGCCGGGCCCCTTGAAGGTCTCGGGCAGGTGCTCGACGTCGATGACGTCGTCGTCGCACAGCACAGCGGCCCTCTCGATGATGTTGCGCAACTCGCGGACGTTGCCAGCGAAACGCCCTGCCTCGAGGGCCACCAGAGCCTCGTCACTCAAGCGCAGGGGCCGACCCACCTGCGCCGACGTGGCGTCCAGGAAACGCGCGGCCAGTGGCCCGATGTCGTCACGGCGCTCCCGCAGGGGCGGAATGTCGAGCACGAACGAGTTCAGCCGGAACAGCAGGTCCTCGCGGAAGCGCCCGTCGACGACGGCACCCGGGAGATCGCGGTGGCTCGCGGCCACCACCCGCACGTCGACGTCGACGTCCTTCGTGCCGCCGAGGCGCCGCACCTGGCGCGTCTCGAGCACGCGCAGCAGGGCGGTCTGGGCCGGCAGCGGCAGCTCGGCGATCTCGTCGAGAAACAGCGTGCCGCCGTGGGCCTGCTCGAAGTGGCCCGCCTGCCGCGCCACGGCACCGGTGAAGGCCCCCTTCTCGTGGCCAAAGAGCATCGACTCGACCAGGGTCGCCGGCAGGGCACCGCAGTTCACGGCCACAAAGGGCCGTGTCGACGTCGACGGACCCCCATGCAGCGCGCGGGCGATGACCTCCTTGCCGACGCCGGTCTCGCCGTGAAGCAGCACCGGGATGCGCGAGCGCGACAGGCGCCTCACCGTTGCCACCACCGTGAGCATCGTGGCCGAGGCCGCGATGACGACGTCGTTCGTGCCGCTGGCGATGGGGCCCGGCCGGGCCGAAGACGAGGGGTGGCCGGCGGCGATCACGGCGGCCTCCAGGCCGTCCGCCGAGGTCGCGTCACCGGGCAGGCTCGCGGTGACGACGACGGCGGCGGGGCCAAGGCGCTCGGCAAGGGTCCCGGCCCGCCGCGTGGCGTCGTCGCGGCCGGTCTCGGGCCACAAGAGCTCGAAGTGGTGGCGGCCCCACACACCGGCCCGGTCCACGCTGCGCCGGTGCCGGGCGAAGGCCGACCACACGACGGCAATGTCGAGGTCACAGCGCACGTGCACCAGCGTCAGCGGTCGCTGAAAAAGGCGAGCCCTCTCGACCTCACGGCGCAGCTCGGCGAGGAAGGCCCCGTGGGGCAGCAGGCCGGCGCTGTCGTCGACGCTGGCGCGGTCGTCGTCGTCGGCGATGAGCACGAGCTGCGTGGCACCCAACCACAAGCGGGCGCCGGACTCGAGGGTGACGGGCACGCCACTGACGAGGGGCGTGCTGCCGGCCGCCGTGCCAACACGGGTGCCGTTGGTGGAGCCGAGGTCCTCGGCGACCAGGGCCCGGCCGACGATGGCCAGACGCACATGAAGGCGGGAGAGGGCGTCGTCGTCGACGATGATGTCGGCGGGGGAGGCGCGGCCGACGACGATGTCCTCACCTGGCGCAAGGTCGTGGACGGTGACGCCGCGGGGATGGGCCACGACGACGCGGCACGAGGCCGGTTGCCAGGGCCCGTCAAGGCGACGGGTGACGTTGGGGCTGTTCACAGCAGGCTCCGGCGGCGAAAGGGCGGTCGTGACGAGGTGGCTCCCACCCGGCTGCGAACGATCGGGAGATCGACCATACTGCATCGGTGCGGTCTTCGTCTTCGTCTTCGTCTTCGTCCCCTGCGGTGTCTCCAGCGTCAGGCGATCTCGTGCCTGGCGTGGTGGTCGCCGGGCGCTATCGCGTCGTCGAGGTCCTCGGCCGCGGCGGCCAGGGCAGCGTCGTGCGCGCCGTCGACGACGAGCTGCACCGTGACGTCGCCCTCAAGGTGATCGGCGACGACGAGCTCGGCCACCGGGCTCGACGCGAGGGGCGGGCCCTCGCCGCCGTTCGGTCTGCCCACGTCGTCGGCGTGTTCGACGTCCGCGATGGCGCCGGTCGCGACGAGCCGGCCCTGCTCGTCCTCGAGTTCGTCGCCGGCACCAGCCTGCGCGTCATCCTCGACGAACGCAGCATCACCGTCGACGAGGTCGTCGCTGTGGGCCTCGGTGTGCTGGCCGGGCTCGAGGCCGCCGCCGCCGCCGGCGTGCACCACCGAGACGTCAAGCCCGACAACATCATGGTGCGTACGACCGATCTCGCCATCACGTCGTCGTCGATCTGCCTCGTCGACTTCGGCCTCGCCATCGGCCGGGGCGATCCCCGCCGCGACAGCGTCGTCTTCGCCGGCAGCCCCGCGTGGCTCGCCCCCGAGCGCGCCAGCGGCGACGCCAGCCTCGTCGACGACGCCGCCGCTGATGCCTACAGCCTCGGCGTCGTCCTCCTCGAAGCCCTGCTGGGCGCCAACCCCTTCGCGGCCCCCACCGTGGCCCAGACCCTCCTGCGCCATGAACGCGACGTGCCTCCCCCGGCCACCGTTGGCCGCGCCCCCGGCGAGGTCGACGACGCCCTCGCCGCGACGGTCGCTGGCCTCCTCGACAAAGACCCTGCGCGCCGCCTCACCGTGGCAGGCGCCCACAGAGCACTCCTGGCGCGCACGTCGCCGACGGTCCCCACACCGCCGCTCGCAGGCCCGACGTCAGCGACGACGTCGTCGAAGTCCCACGCCTTGGCTGCTCGGCGCGCAGCGCCAGCCCTCGCCCTCGTGGCCGGACTGGCCCTCGTCGTGGCCGCCCTCGCGTGGCCTGCTCCGCCCGGGGCCATCACCACGACGACCACCGTCGAGGCCAAGCCCATCGAGCGGGCCCCGACGGCACCAGCACCGACCGCGGCGTCGACACCGCCCCCGGTCGACGTCGTGGCACCGCCCGCACCGCCGGCGCAGCCGCCACCAGCACCCACGACGACGCGCACACTGGCGGCGACCATGGCGTCGACAAGACCCGCGCGGGTCCTGCCGACGCCGTGGCCGGTGGGGCTGGCGGGTCGCCGTCGACTGCTCGCCGCCGCGTGCGCGGACCTGCCCTGCGCGGCGGCCGCCCTGGTGCCCGTGCCCGACGACCTCACGGCGCTGACGGCGCACAAAGGCAGCGTCGACGCCTGCCTCGCCCGCTGCGCCGAGCGCTGATGGATGAGCCGCCACGCGTCGCGCACGATTTTGCGCGCAGGCCGACGCAAGACCTTGCGCCGGCCCCGCTGGGCCCATCGCCAGCGGGCAGGCGTCGCGTCCCCCTGCGACCTCGTGGTTGGCATCCGTATTGCGATGGGTGCTGCCCATGGAGGTCAACATGCGTGCAACGGGTCTGTGGAGTGTGGTCGCGGTCGTGATGGGGATGGGGATGGGGGTCGGAGGATGTGATCCGGGCGCAGGCGACGGTGACGTTGCAGGTGAGGGTGAGGGTGAGGCTGGCGGTGAGGCTGGCGGTGACGTTGCAGGTGAGGGTGAAGGTGAGGACGGCGGTGAGGGTGAAGGTGAGGACGGCTGCGCGGTGGACGCAGACTGTGCCGACGGCGAAGTCTGTGCGTCGTACACCGAAGGGACGCCGTTCCGCTTCTGTCGCCCGCCTTCGGAGCGTGGCGAGCGCTGCGGCGGCTTCGACGGGGACGGCACCTTGAGCGTGGCCTGCGTCGGGGATCTGCTGTGCGAGCTCCAACCGGGCTCCGGCCCCGGTGAGGAGATGTGTGTCCCGTCCACCAACCGGGCCAATGGTGAGCCCTGCGATACCAACGACCAGTGCAGCTCGGGCGACTGCCACCTCGGGGACCGATGCATCCCCAACGAATGCGAGCGCGACGCCGACTGCGAAGCAGGCCTGGTGTGCAAAATCTCCTCCTGTGACGGCGCCGCCTGTGTGGCCCCCGCGGGGGAGTCGGAAGTCTGCAACGCCGTCGACTTCCGCGGCTGCACCGTCACCCACACCTGCCAGGACGCGCTGACCTGCACCGTCGACGGTCTCTGCGACTGAGCGCGTTTCGTCGTGCTCCATCCCGACGACCCGTCATGAGTTCAAGCGCCATCGCCGGTGGGGCTCCACGCTGACAATGGCCGACGCGGCCTCAGGCTCGGTACAGGCCGGCCGACCAGGTCATACCGGCGCCGATGGCCATCATCAGCACCAGCTGACCGGGCTTCATGCGGCCGTCGCGACGGGCCTCGTCAAACGTGATGGGCAGGCTCGCCGACGACGTGTTGCCGTAGCGGTCGATGTTGATGACGAACTTGTCCAGCGGGATGTGCGTGCGGTCCGAGATGGCCTCGATGATCCGCAGGTTCGCCTGGTGGGCGCACACCAGATCGACGTCCTCGATGGTGAAGCCGTTGTCGGCCAGCACCGTCTTGGCCGCCTCCACCAGCGCGCGCACCGCGAACTTGTAGACCTCACGGCCATTCATGATCAGGCGGTCCTGCTTGTCCTCGACATCGCCCGGCATCAACGGATGCAGACTGCCGCCCTTGGGGATGTAGATGTGCTGCCAGGTGCTGCCGTCGGAGTAGATGTCGACGTCGATGAGGCCAGCGCCACCTTCGTCGCGGGGGACGGCTTCGACGACGAAGGCGCCGGCGGCATCGCCAAAGAGCACGCAGGTGTTGCGGTCGCTCCAGTTGGTGATGGACGTCAGCGTCTCGGCACCGACGACGAGGGCCCGCTTGACGGAGCCCGACGCGAGGAATTTGTCGACGACGCTGAGGGCGTAGGCGGAGCCGGCGCAGGCGGCGAGGACGTCGAAGGCGGCGGCGTTCTTCGCCTTCAGGCGGTCCTGCAACATGATGGCGCACGACGGCAAACGCAGATCCGGCGTCACCGTGCCGACGACGATGAGTTCGAGGTCGGCGGCGCTGAGGCCGGCGTCGTCGAGGGCCTGGCGGGCGGCGTGCTCACACATCTCCGACGTGCCCAGCTGCCCCTCAAAGTCGATCAAGCGACGGGTCTTGATGCCGGTGCGTTGCACGATCCACTCGTCGTTGGTGTCGACGAGCTTTTGCATCTCGTCGTTGGTGACCACCCGTGGTGGCGCCCAACCGCCGGTGCCAATGATGCGGGTACGAAAGGGAGCGTGATGCATCGTCGCCATGACCAAGCGATGACGTGAAAGACCCGCCGATTCAAGGACCAAACAGCGACATGGATTCGAACAGATGTTCGAAACGCGGCCGGGCGGGCCCGGGCAGGCCTGAATGCGGCGGCGACGTCGGCCTTGCGCTGCGCCCCGCGACCCGCGGCTCGGCCAATCGACCGATGCGTCGGCTGCAACATCGAGCCGACGACGCCGACGACGCCATCTACGCCGACGCCACCGCGGCCAGCGCCTGCACGAGCCGCGGATGCACGAAGTCGAGGAACGCCCGCGTGCGCGGCGGCAGGTGCCGGCCGCCGACGTGGAGCAAATGCACCGGCGTCGGCGGCGGCGCATGCGCCTCGAGCAGGCTGACGAGCCTCCCCGCGCGCAGCGACTCGTGGGCTACGCCACTCGGCAGCCGGGCGATGCCGAGCCCGTGCTCGGCCGCCGTGCGCAACACGACGAAGTCGTCGCTGACCAGACGGCCGCTGACAGGGACCTCGGTGGCGCGCTTGCCCTTGCCAAACGGCCACGTCGTCCGCACCGCCGTGCCGGACTTTGTGAAGCGCAGGCACGGATGCGACGACACGTCGGACGGTCGACGCGGCGAGCCGTGCTGCTCGAGATAGGCGGGGCTTGCGACGACGCGATAGGCGGAGACGCCGATCAGCTTCGCGACCAGCGACGAATCAGGCAGCGTGCCCGTCCGCACGGCGACGTCGAAGCGCTCGGCGACGAGGTCGACCTGACGGTCCGTCAGCTGCACCATCACCTCGAGCGCGGGATACGCCGCAAGGAAATCGGCGACGACGGGCGCAAGGAACTTCTCGCCGAGAGGTACCGTCGTCGTCACGCGCAGCTTTCCGCGCGGCTCGCGCTGCAGCTCGCTCACCGCCGCCTCGGCCGCGTCGAGCCGGGCGATGGCGCCTTCGGCCTCTTCGATGAACGCGGCGCCGGCGTCGGTCAGGGCCAGCGTCCGCGTCGTGCGCTGCAAGAGCTGCACGCCGAGCTGTTCTTCCAGCTCGGCCACCTTCCGGCTGACCGTCGTCTTGGGCATGCCGAGCGCGCGCGCCGCGCTGCGAAAGCTGCCCTCTTGCACAACGCGGACGAGGACGAACGCGGCATTGAGATCGAAGTGGCCCGCCATCGGGACAGTCTATCGCGCGGTGGACTGCTTGTCCCGAAGTTCTCGGGAGCGCACGTTGCCCTTATTGCCGCCCCTCCGTTGTGGCGGGGGCCGAGCAAGAGACCCCGGCTTTGGAGTTCCCATGTCGCAGAAGATCCTGATCACCGGCGCCACCGGCAAGACCGCCACCCTCGTCGCCACCCAACTGCGCGAGCAGGGCGTGGCCGTCCGCGCGCTCGTGCGCGACGCCACGAAGGCCGCGGCGCTCGCAGACCAGGGTGTCGAGCTCGCGGTGGGTGACTTCGAGACGCCCGCATCGCTGGCAGCCGCCCTCGACGGCATCACCAGCGTGTTCCTCGTGACGCCGCCGCATGAAGACGCCTCGGGCATGGTCGATCGCTTCCTCGATGTCGCCACGACGAGCGCGCACCGCCCGCGCATCGTGCGTCTGAGCGCGGTCAAGGGTTCAGACCACGGCCCGACCGACAACACGCGCACCCACGGCCGCGCCGACCGCGCGATCCAGGACAGCGGGCTGCCCTACGTGATCCTGCGGCCGAACTACTTCATGCAGAACCTCTTTGGCTCAGCCGCATCAATCCTGTCGCAGGGCATGATGTTTCAGGGCACGGCCGAAGGCCGCCTCGGCTTCATCGACGTGCGCGACATCGCCGACGTCGCCACGGCCACGCTGCTCGACCCCCAGTGGGACCGCGGCATCTACGAGCTGACCGGCCCCGAGGCGCTGTCGTACGCCGACGTCGCGAAGCTGTTGACCGAGGCCCTCGGCCGCGACGTGAAGTACGTGCCGGTCACGCCCGAGCAGGTCCGCGAGAGCATCATCAAGCTCGGCTGGGGCGACTGGGCCGCGGCCATGATGGCGGACTACTCCGCCGCCTACGCCAGGGGGTGGGGTGATTTCACGACGACGTTCGTCGACAAAATCGCCGGACATCCCCCGCGCAGCTACGCGACGTTTCTGCGCGAGGTCTTCGTGCCGGCGACCAGGCGCTGAACCTGACGGCTCGTTGCTTCGTTCGCACGCCGAACAAAGCAACGAGCCGGCGACGCCCGGATCCAGCACCGATCGATGCCCGTCGTGTCGTGAATGAGCAGGGGATTTCCGTGGACGAATTGGATTTCGCCGCCATCGGCCGGTCGCTGGCGCACCACGAGACCTTCGTGTTCTTGGCCGAGACGCTCGCGGGCTGGCTGCCGCCGTCGACGCCCCGGGGGCGCGAGGTGCTCCAACAGCATTACCGCTGGGGGCACCGCCTGCGCGACCACGGCACCATCTTGTTCGCCGGCCCCGTCGACGTCGACGCCCCCGGCCCGGGGGCACCAGGCCCGATGGGTCGCATCACGGGGTTGCTGGTCGTGCGAGCTGCATCGCGAGAAGCCGCAGAGGCCATCGCCAGAGAAGAGCCGTTCCAGGTCGCCGGCTTTCGCAGCAACGTCGTGCATGCGTGGTCGATCCGATTTCTGCAGCCCGATCTCGATGCGTCGCTGGCGACCGCACTCGCTCATCCGGTCGCGTGAAACCAATCTCGTCGTGCCGCGGGCTTCGGGGAACCCCATCGTCGCCCCGCTCATTGTCTTCGTGCTCACCCTCGTCGTCGCGCCGGACGCTTCGGCATCCCGGCGCACTGTGAAGGTCAAGTTGTCGAGCTCGACGCAGTCGTCGTCGACCTCGACCACGGTCTCGTGCCCACCCCGGTGATGCCCCGGTGATGCTCATGAAACACAACACGCCACCTGCAGGCTGCAGGCCCGTGGCGCCGATCTGGTCGGCACCGCCGCTCGGCGGTCGTTGTGTCGACGGTCACAGCGACGTCTGAATCGGACCCGGGCCACTGGCGTTGAAGCCAACCATGCTGACCGCCCTGCTGCCGATCCTCCTGGCAACCGTGCCGACACCGACGACGACGACAACACCGACGACACCGACGACACCGACGACACCGACGACGACGACACCGACGACGACACCGACGGACCCGATCCTGCCCCGTCACTTCACCGTTGGTGTCCGCACCCTCGCCATCGCCGACGCTTTTTGGTTCATGCCCGACCTGCGTCATACCGGCGGCAGCTTCGGCGTCTTTGGCGGCAGCACCATCGGCGAGCGCGTCGAGGTACGGCTGGGCGTCGACGGACGCTCTCTTGACGAGGGCCTGAGCTACTGCCTCGAGCGCTGCGGCCATCCCGGCGTGCAGCCGCCCGACCGCGCCGTGCGCCAACTGAAGCTCGTGCCATGGGGCGAGGTCCGCTGGCGCTTTGCCGACGTCGGCCCCGTGGGTTTCGTCGTCGGTGGGGCGAGCGCGGTGCCCGTGGGCACCTCGGTCGACGGTCGCGATCCGATCATCGTCGGCATCGTCAACACCATGCTCGGCGGAGTCCGCGTCGACGTCGGCGGTGGCTGGTCCGTCGAGTCCAGCGTTCGGCTGGAATCCGGCATGCACTTCGTTACGGGTTCCCCCGAGCCGGGGCACAGCAGCATCGCGGCGGCCGACGCCACGCTCGTCTATCGCTTCCCAGACTGACGCGCGCTCGGGTCGCGATGTCGCCTCGCTCCCGTTGTCGAGGCCACAAAAAAACCCGGCTGACGCCGGGCTTGTTCGGGGAATCGACACGGCGAGGCCTCAGCCAAACAGGCTGGGGTCGACGTCGCGAAAGACCGGGTCCCGCTCTTCGAGCTGGCTCAAGTCACCTTCGTCGATGCCGCCGCGCTCGAGCATCGCCAACAAGCGATGGGCTCGCGACAAGTGGGCCACCGGTCTCTTGCTGGCGTAGCCCGTCTGGGTCCCCATGGTGAGGATGAAGGGCCAGTCCGACGACTGGGCCAACAAGACCTCGCGGGTCGCCTGCTGCAACGCCCGATACACCACGCTGCCCCTGGGCTCATGCTGGTGACGGTGGACGGCGCCGGCCAGGCGGGCGCGGACGTCGTAGACGCGGCGGGGCAGCCAATCGTTGGTCTCGTTGACCCAGACCTCAAACGCGCCGCCGTCACCCCACGAACTCACGGCCGGATAGCTGACCTGTTGGGTCGGGTTGCTCGTCAGATATCCCGACGCCGTCACCGGCCTGGGACAGGGTCGGCCGTCGACGTCGCCCTTGGCAAGGATGCGCAAAAAGGCATCGAGGAACCAGGGACCCTCATGCCACCAATGGCCAAAGAGCTCGGCGTCAAACGCCGCGGTGATGCAGGGGCTGGCGCCGAGGGCGGCCTCGACGTCGGCGGCGTCTTCGGTGCGGCGCCGCGCAAAGTGCCAGGCATGCTCGGCGGTGGCGGTCGCCGCGGCGAGCGGGTCGTAGGGCAGCTTCTCGTCAAGGCCGACGCGACCCGTGATCCGGTGCAACTTCACGCCGACGTTCTTCTTGGCGCCCGTGCCCTGCTTGTGCACGGGATCGAGCCAGGCGTCGGGGGCGTCGTAGCCAAGGTCGCGGTAGAATTCGCGGTACCGGAAGTCGCCGGGATAGCCCTCTTGTGCGCTCCAGACCTCCTTGGCCGAGCCCGGGTCACGGGGAAACAACGCAATGCCCTCGGGGCTCCACAAGGGCCGATAGACATCATGCTGCGGCGGCGGCCAGGCGAAGCGGACGGCGCGGTCTTCGCAGAACGTGAACCACAGGTTCTCGTCAGCCAGCGCATCGAGGGCGATGGGGTGGATGCCGCACTCGGGCAGCCAGATGCCCCGGGGACGAAAGCCCAGGAAGCGCTCATGGGCGCGGACGGCCTCTTTGACCTGGGCGGCGATGCTGCCCTCGTCAAGCAGCACCGGCGCCAGCCCGTGGGTCGCGCTGCAGGTCATCAGCTCGACGCGGCCGGCGTGATGGTGCTCGGCGAAGGCGGCCGCGAGGTCGCGACCACACGCTTCATAGCGGGCCAGGCCACGGTCGGCCTCGTCGACGGCGCACAGCAGGGCCGGGCGCCATTCGCTGTCGGCGGCGTGCTCCTTGAGGGCCCGGTGGGCCAGCGTCGTGCGCGCGTGCAGGGCGCGGACGGTGCGCTCACGCAGCAGCGGGACCGACAGCATCGACAACAACGGCGGCGACAACCC